>NZ_JAJKHN010000199.1:0-1570 GCF_020982715.1 Bacteroides sp. 1_1_30 | reverse complement strand
ATCATTTTCTTTATCACTTCCTTCAGTTCGCCCAGGTGTCCGGCGCTCACACCGGTGTTCTCGGCTATCCGGGCCAGGTGGCCTTCGGCCGTGTCCATCTTCTCCACCACGCTTTCCAGCCGGTCGTCCATGCTGCTCCAGTGCTGCAACCCGCTGGTGAACATGCCCTCCAGCTTCGTCCCCTGGTCCTGCGTCATGGCCGTAAAGCCCCCGGCTTTCGCACTTTGACTGGTGCCGCCGGCTTCGGTCTTGTCGTAGCCCGTGGCGGCAGCCAGGTTGTCACGCAGCGCAAGGGCTTCATCCATATACTGCATGTACTCTTCCATCAGCGCGTTCCGTTCCGCCTCGGTCAGTTCGTTGTCCTCCATGGCCTTGCCGAACTTCTCCCACCAGCCTTTCAGTTTTTCGCTGTACATCTCACCGATCTTGTTGCTCAGCATCGCCCGCATGAAGTACTCGGATATATCCTCCGCCGCATCCTTGGCACCGTACTTCATGTTCATCAGGTTGTCGATGAAGCTGCTGTACATGCCGTCGAATGAAATACCGGTCAGACCTTCATACAACTGGTCGGTCAGTTCCTCCAGCTTGCCGGCCTGGTCTATGTAGTCATCCAGCTTCTCGGTCAGCCGCCCGCCGTAGCCGCCCTTGCCGGTATTCTGTATCTGCGTCCACATATCCACATTCGAACGCAATGCCCTCATTTCCTCCGGACTCAGGCTCCACAGGCTCCCGTCCCACTGGCGGCCTATCTGTCCGCTCAGTTTGTCTATCTGTGCTTGGTTGAAACCTCCCCAGTAGTAGTTCCAGCTGTGGTGGCTCCCATGGTAGCCGGCTTGCGCCATCGCCATCTGCAGGTAGTTCGAATTCGTTTCCTGCTGCATCTTGTACGCATCACGGTAGGCAGCCACAGACTTGGTACCCTTGCTTGCCTTGATGGTATCGGTCAGGTCCTCGATGGAAGTCTGCAGTTTCTCGTTCCGGTCTGTAAGGCGGTCTATTGCCGCCTGCACTTCCCTGGCGTTCCCGCCGATGCCGAACAGCTTGTTGAAACCTCCGAAAGACACCGTGTTCAGTAGTCCGCCGATACCTTTCACAAGGGAGCCGCCTATCTGTTTGAACATGTCCCCGCTGAGGATATTGTCGAGTATCCCGGTTATCGCATTGAAGATGGTATCTATCAATGATGAGATAACCGGACCTATACCGTCTTTCAGCAAATCCAGTATGGAGAGAATGGCCGATATGATCTGCCCGATGACTCCGGCACTTGACAGGGTCTCGGACATCCGGTTGATGGCATCACCGACCTTGCCCCCGATATTCAGTTTTGACAGCCCGGTAAGCATGTTCCGGATTCCTTCAAATGATCCCTGTAAGGTTCCGCTTGCAAAGCCGTGCAATCCGTCGGATACCATGTTCAACCCGTCAACCGTGTCCTGCGAGGCACTTTTCACCTCCCCGGCAAGCGCCTTCATTTCAGAGGTGGCGTCCAGGTATTCTTCGTCAGCTGAAGCGCTGGACGATTGGGCCGTTTGAAGAGCGATTTCGGTACGTTCTATTTCTGCCT
>NZ_JAJKHN010000198.1:0-1649 GCF_020982715.1 Bacteroides sp. 1_1_30 | reverse complement strand
GCCAGGCGCAGCCGGAAAGAGTTCCTGAACAAGAGCAAGCCGGATACGGCCAAGGAGCCTATCCGCTTTCTGAAGGGTGTGAGCTTTGGCGAGGTTGCCGGCGGCAAGCCCGGCGGCAGCGTGGACGGTGAGGGTAATGCCGAGTACCTGACCGCCGTGATCCGCGAACTGCTTCGCAGCACGGAGTTTGTGGACGGGCTGACCGGTGAGGGCTGGCAGCTGTGGATTGACCAGCTGACCGGACTGACGAACCTGACGGTGGACAAAGTGACTGCCCGGCAAAGCCTGGTGGCGCTGGAACTGCTGATCGAGAAGGTGCGCAGCGTGTGCGGCCAGCTGGTGGTGTCCGCAGCCAACGGCAAGATCAAGGACGTGGTGAAGCAGGGCGACAACTACCGCATCGTGTTTGAGCAGGAATCGGGTTTTGTGGCCCATGACCTGATGCGCTGTGCGGTTACGGGTGGCAAGAAACTAAAAGCATACTGGGTAGAGGTGGCCTCGGTGATAGCCGGCGGTGTGCTGGTTCCGGTAAGCGAGTTTGGCGGGGTGAAGCCGGAGGCAGGCGATGAGTGCGTGCTGATGGGCAACACCGAAAACCCGCTCCGGCAGAACCTTATATCCATTGCGGCCACCGAGGACGGGCAGCCCCGTATCGACATTCTGGACGGTGTGAAGGCCAAGAACTTCAACGGCTGCCTTCGTTGCCGGCTGGGCAAGCTGGACGGCATCAGGAGCAGCGCTTTCCCGGCAGACAAACAGCCGAAAGGAAACGGCCTGTATGCCGACAACGTGTGGCTGAAGGGTACGTTCGTGCTGATGACGGGCGAGGACATCCTGACGCGGTTTGAGATAACCGAGGGGAAAATCCATTCAGCCGTGGAAAGCTTGCGCAAGGAAATACGCGAAGAACAGAGCTATCTGGACAACAGCAGTTTTGCCGACGGCATGGACAAATGGAAGACGGGCAGCAAGGCTACGCTGTTCACCCTGGGCGGACGCTGGATCTGGGCGAACGGCGGTCCTTACGGTACGAAGCCGGACGGCCATGCCGAGATACGGACCGACGGCAAGGTGCCTTATGCCTATATCCGGAACAGCTATATCATGCAGAAGCTGGAGGACTTCCGGCTGGTACCGGAGTACCGGCAGACGAACAGCCAGGGCGAACGGGTGCCCGGCGTGGTGTATCTGTCCTTCAGCTACCGGGTCATCAAGGCCGGACGGTTGAAAATCGAATTTGTGGGTGCTGACAAGACCGGTTTCGAGAACTTCAACATGTTCGGCCATGAAGAAGACCTGCCCGCGGGCGGCGAGAAGATGTTCACGCTGGACGGCCTTTGGAACGGCACGGGAGACTTCAAGCTGTCGTTTACGGGCGTGATTTACATTTCGCTGCTGGTGTTCAGCACCAACAAGGCGGATGCACTGGCCTATAAGTACCGCACGCTGTTCGAACAGAGCGACCGGCTGGTAAAGATTTCAGCGGCGGTCTTCGACAAGGACGGTAATGCGCTGAAAGAGACCGGGCTTGTCATAAAGCCTGAAGGTTCCGGTCTGTATGCGCAGGACAATACAGGAAAGATTGCCCTTATCGGGGTGAGCGTGGAGGAAGAGGACGAGTACGGAAATACCGTGAGCAAAATCAAGCT
>NZ_JAJKHN010000197.1:0-1649 GCF_020982715.1 Bacteroides sp. 1_1_30 | reverse complement strand
GCCCGGCGCAGCCAGAAAGAGTTCCTGAACAAGAGCAAGCCGGATACGGCCAAGGAGCCTATCCGCTTTCTGAAGGGGGTGACCTTTGGCGAGGCTGCCGGCGGCAAGCCCTGCGGCAGCGTGGACGGTGAGGGTAATGCCGAGTACCTGACCGCCGTGATCCGCGAACTGCTGCGCAGCGTCAGGTTTGTTGACGGGCTGACCGGTGAGGGCTGGCAGATCTGGATAGACCAGCTGACGGGGCTGACGAACCTGACCGTGGACAAGATTACGGCCCGTCAGAGCCTGGTGGCGCTGGAACTGCTGATACAGCAGATCCGCAGCGTGTGCGGGCAGATTGTGGTGTCGGCCGCCAACGGCAAGATCAAGGACGTGGTGAAACAAGGCGACAACTACCGCATCCTGTTCGAGCAGGAAAGCGGCTTCGTGGCCCATGACCTGATGCGCTGTGCCGTTACGAGCGGTTCAAAGCTAAAATCCTACTGGGTGGAGGTGGCCTCGGTGATAGCCGGCGGTGTGCTGGTCCCGGTAAGCGAGTTTGGCGGGGTGAAGCCGGAGGCAGGAGATGAATGCGTGCTGATGGGCAACACGGAAAACCCGCTCCGGCAGAACCTTATCTCCATTGCGGCCACGGAGGACGGGCAGCCCCGTATCGACATCCTGGACGGTGTGAAAGCCAAGCACTTCAACGGCTGCCTGCGCTGCCGGCTTGGCAATCTGGACGGGATAAAGAGCGACGCTTTCCCGGCAGACAACCAGCCGCACGGCAACGGCCTGTGCGCGGATAACGCCTATATACGGGGCACATTCATCCTGATGACCGGCGAGGACATATTGACACGCTTTGAGATAACCGAGGGCAAAATCCATTCAGCTGTGGAGGGCTTGCGCAAGGAAATACGCGAAGACCAGAGCTACCTGGACAACAGCAGTTTTGCCGACGGCATGGACAAATGGAAGACGGGCAGCAAGGCCACGCTGTTCACCCTGGGCGGACGCTGGATCTGGGCGAACGGCGGTCCCTACGGCACGAAGCCGGACGGCCATGCCGAGATACGGACCGACGGCAAGGTGCCTTATGCCTATATCCGGAACAGCTATATCATGCAGAAACTGGAGGACTTCCGCCTGGTACCGGAGTACCGGCAGACGAACAGCCAGGGCGAACGGGTGCCCGGCGTGGTGTATCTGTCGTTCAGCTACCGGGTCATCAAGGCCGGAAGGCTGAAGATAGAATTTGTGGGAGCCGACAAGACCGGGTTTGAGAACTTCAACATGTTCGGTCATGAAGAAGACCTGCCCGTGGGCGGTGAGAAGATGTTCACGCTGGACGGCCTTTGGAACGGAACGGGCGATTTCAAGCTTTCGTTTACCGGTATCATCTACGTGTCGCTGCTGGTGTTCTCCACCAACAAGGCGGACGCGCTGAGCTACAAGTACCGCACGCTGTTCGAGCAGAGCGAGCGGCTGGTGAAGATTTCGGCCGCGGTGTTTGACAAGGACGGTGAGGCGCTGAAAGAGACCGGGCTTGTCATAAAGCCTGAAGGTTCCGGCTTGTATGCGCAGGACAACACAGGAAAGATTGCCCTTATCGGGGTGAGCGTGGAGGAAGAGGACGAGTACGGAAATACCGTGAGCAAAATCAAGCT
>NZ_JAJKHN010000196.1:0-1670 GCF_020982715.1 Bacteroides sp. 1_1_30 | reverse complement strand
GTAGATAGATTCGGTTAGATAGAAATGGATAGATTAATCTATTGGTGGTTGTAATCCAATTGCCTACTTTCGTTTCCATTAATTAATCGATAAAACTATAGTATATATGAAGAAACTATTATTCTTTTCTATTCTGATGATGGCGGTTCTTTCTGTAAATTACTCATTAAAAGAACCTCGAGTAAATACATTATTATTAGATAATATTGAAGCTTTGGCGGCTGATGAGCAAGATGTGCCTACTAATTGTTGGGGCAGTGGTTCCGTAGATTGTCCGGTTACAAAAGTTAAAGTAGAATATGTTGCTACCGGATATAGCCTTGAAAAATAGTATAACTCTCCTGTTTCTTTCTTTTTTCTTGTTTATCTCTTGTGACCATAAGCATAAAGAATATGCAAAGGGTGTATTATTCTATTCGGGATTTCCGCACGAGAGAGAATTAATAGGAGAAGTGATTGAGCTTGATACAGCCTTGCTTCGTTATCCGTTTAGGATACGAATCGAAGGAGATAGAGCCATTGTGATGGATTTACATGGTCTTGATCATTATGGACACTTATTCCAATATCCTGGTTTCCAGTATTTATCTTCTTTTGGGAAGCGTGGTGATTCACCTACAGAAATGTTATCAATGGAGAACTTTCGTTTACAGAATCATGTAGTCTGGACATTGGATGCCAATAAAAGTGAATTAACTAGGTTAGACTTTTCTTCATCCGGTGATTCACTGCTTCGTGACGAAACGGTAACATTGGATGAAGATATACTTCGACCACTTGATTTTGCTATATATAATGATTCAATGTTTATTATTCCTGACTATTCCGGTGAAAATCGTTTATGTCGAGTTAACCGTAATGGGAGGCTTATAGATAAGATAGGGATTATTCCGACTATTGATGAAAAAGCATTGGAAAATGCTCGTCCGGCATTGGCTCAAGCATGGAGGAGCTTCCTTGACTACAATCCTAACAATGGAATATTGGCGGCAGTAACCCAATTGGGAGAAGTCGTTGAAGTTTATAATTTGAAAGATAGTACTCATATTATTCGTATCGGTGAGCATGGTGAACCTGAATTCAAAGTATCAGATGGATATGGTATGCCAACAGGTATTATGGGTTTTAGTGATGTACAAGTAACAGATAGTGCCATTTATACTGTATTTCATGGAACGTCTTTTAAGGAGATCGCAAGACAAAGCGGAAGGCTTCCTGATGGAGGAAAATATATTTATGTATTTAGTTTGGAAGGAGAACCGTTATGCAAATATGTGCTCGACCATTATATATATGGTATTTGGGTGGATGAAGATACTAAAACGATAATAGCGACAGATGTTAATGATGATCAGCCGATTGTAATGTTTAGTATTAAATAGGTAAAGTAGCAATTTTGCTGCAATATTATTATAAATGAGAAATTATGTTAGTTATAACTATTTTGTATTATGGTTAAGGGTGTAGTTCTAATATTGGGAGTAGTTTGTTTTACATTTTGTGGATGTAAAAATGATCAACTATCAACGGAAATTGAAAAGATAGTAAAAGAATGGACAGGAAAGAAAATTATATTTCCTCAAGATGTTTTTTGTAAATCGATTGATAGGGATACTTTGTGTATTTCTCCCAATTCTACGCCTTATAAAATCTGTCTCTTATACACATCT
>NZ_JAJKHN010000195.1:0-1776 GCF_020982715.1 Bacteroides sp. 1_1_30 | reverse complement strand
CAGATTTTATGTTGTAACCTTACTAAACGAAGATAAGATTTTTTTTATCAAAAAAATAGAATAGGTAGATTTCTAATTGAAAAATAAATACTCAAATATTTGATAAATAGAAGCTTATGCATTTATTAAAATCAGGCTGATTTATTACATTTGCATACATTTTGCATACAATATATGTATGCTTTACCTATTGTATAGATATAAATATTCATTTTATGTTCAAATATTCAAAAGATGGAATTTCGGTTTTAACCATATTAGATACCAGAAGAGCAAAAAAGAGTGGACAATTTCCTGTTAAAGTTCAAGTGGTATATAGAAGAAAGCAAAAATATTACTCAACTGGGAAAGAATTGTCAAAAGAAGATTGGGCAAGGTTATTAAAAGTAAAAAGCCGGTTATTGGCAGAAATTCGATCAGATATAGAGAGTAGTTTTTCAACTATTAAGCAACAAGTTAACGAACTGATACAAAAAGGAGAATTTAGTATTGAAACATTAAGCGCCAGGTTAGGAAGGCAGATGAATGATATGACTTTGCGCAGTGCTTTTCGCTTAAAAATGAAAGAACTGGAAGCCAATGAACAAGCAAACACTTACTTAAATTATCAAAGTGCTTTAAAAAGTTTAGAAGATTTCGGAGGTTCCACTATACCTTTGGAAAACATTACAATTGATTGGCTTAAACGTTGTGAAAAATTTTGGATATCAGAAGGTAAAAGCTATTCAAGCATAAGTATTTATTTCCGAGCTTTAAAGTGTGTCTTAAATCGTGCTGTACATGATGGTATCATAAAAGAATCATCTTTTCCTTTTGGAAAGAATAAATATGAAATTCCTGAAGGGTGTGGACGTAAATTAGCACTTACTCTTTCTGAAATAAAAAAAGTAATGTCTTATCAATGTGAAACAAAAGATATAGAAGAATTTAGGGATCTCTGGGTGTTTTCTTATTTATGTAATGGCATTAATTTTATGGATTTATTATTTCTTCAGTATTCAAATATTATGGATGGAGAAATATGCTTTGTACGCTCTAAGACATCTCGAACTACCAAACATAACAAAGAGATACATGCAATCATTACTCCTGAAATGTGGAATATTATTCAAAAATGGGGTAATCCAAGATTAAGCCCGCAAACGTATATTTTTAAATATGCTAGAGGATCTGAAGATGCCTTTGAAAAGATTAGATTGGTACGGCGTATTATAACCAAATGTAACAGAAGACTTAAAAAAATAGCCCAAGACATTGGAGTTTTTCAGTTGACGACTTACACGGCAAGGCATTCTTTTGCTACAGTATTAAAACGTGGAGGTGCGAAAACCTCATATATTTCTGAAAGCTTGGGACACTCTAACTTATCTGTAACCGAGCACTATTTAGCATACTTTGAAAAAGAGGAAAGAATAAGGAATGCTCAATTATTGACTAACTTTAATCTCTAGATTAATACATTTGCATGCAAATTGTATGTACAATGAAAAATGGACCAATAATTGATATAGGATAAAAGTGAGTATAATATTAAAAAACGCATATTCAGATTACCTATAATTTAGAATATGCATCTTGTTATCAGGAGTGTTTTGAAAACCGCAGGGATTTCCACTTTAGCCAAACGTAATTCAAATAAAAAAGGATAATATTATTGCAAATTATTCTTTTTATCGCCCGCGTAGTGATAGAATAATATCTAATATTGATAATATTAATCAAATGAAAAGATTCCGTTCTTTGTATTATCGGCACTAACTAGAAGAAAACAACTAC
>NZ_JAJKHN010000194.1:0-1811 GCF_020982715.1 Bacteroides sp. 1_1_30 | reverse complement strand
ATAGGGATTGTCGTTTAATGTTTTTAATCTGAGCGAAGCAGCGACCAATCCATTCAATTTCTGCGTCCGACTCATCAAAAATTCAATTTTATATCTGTTTCCGGTCGTTTCGGCCGGATTTTTTGTCCGTCTTTCATGGCGAGGATACAGTTCCCCCACAAGAGCTCCGCATTGACCGCAAGTTTCAGTGTCAGGCAGCAGCCAAACGCGCCCTTTGTGCTATCCTGTCCGCCAGCTGGACCACGTTTGCCGTGTGGATGCCGAAGAAGATGTACAGGATTTCCGTCCGCTTCGTCCTGGCCTTGACCCTCCGGAGATCGTAGTGCTCTTTCTGTGTCCCGAACGAGCCTTCCATCGCAGTCGCCCTCTCTCTGGCAAGCTCCTTTCGGACAAGGTCTTTCTCCTTTTTCTTCTCACCGAACGGACGGCCTCTTTTTACGAAAGATGTCTTTATCCCGTTCGCCTTGCAGTAGTCCCTGTTTTCAGTTCCCGCGTAGCCGGTGTCTCCTCCGACCTTTTTCGCTTCGACTCCAAACAGTCTCTTGTGCATCTTCAGGCAGTGCACCAGACGGGTCCCTTCATTGAACGCATTGAATGACAGCTTCTCAATGAACGATATCCCGTCGACCAATATGTTGTTGACCTTCGCACCGAACTCGACGCTCTTCACCTCCTTGCCTCTCACTATCGGTCTCAAATGTGGCTTGCTGAGACTCACTATCCTGTTGGGGATGCTTTCCCTGCTGTTATTGTTCAGGAAGTGGTTCTTCTGCTGACGGTACATCCTCGTGATGATTTTCAGATCACTTTTCTCTCTGACAGTCAACAGGTTTTCTGCATTCTCATTGCCCCTCTCGATCTCACGTATCTCCTTCAGTATCTTGCCGAGCAGGTCAAGCAGCCTGCGGGTAATCTTCCTCGTCTGGCTCCTGTTGTGCTTGCGCTGTTTCCTGTATGTCAGGTTTGCCTTCTGCACGTCAAGGAACTTTGTTCGGGGACGGTGGATTCCCAGTCTGCCGCTCAACTCACACATCGTCGCATAGCTCTTCTCAATCCCTTCCCACAGCAACTTCGCATCAGTCGGATAACGCATCTCGCTCTCATAGCACGTCGCATCCGTGTACATCGTGTCCAGGTTCTCCATGTATGGTCTCCACTTGTCGGCGAGTATGCCCTGAAGCTGTTGTATCTTCAACTTCCCTGCAAGTTCCATCATTATGTCGTCCAACAGCTTATAGTTTGTCAATGGGCGTGTCGGATCTATTATCACGTCGCAGAATATCTGGTAGTGGATGTTGCCGTTCAGCTGTTCCAGCAGTTTCGGACAGCTGAGTCCAGTGTACATCTTCAGGAACATCAGGGCCACTTTCCCTTCAGGAGTGAAGAACGACCTGCGTCCCAGCTTCGGCCTCATGCTTTTCCTTACCAGACCGAAGTTCTCTGCCATCTCGCGTAGAGGGAGCAACTTCTTTATCCTGCCCAATTCGCTCTTTTCGAACGTCGAATAGTAGAGCTCGTAAAAATTGAACTCCGGAAACGCAATGTTTGGCGCTATTTCAGAAAAATTTCGTACCTTTGGCATACAGATTATTTTTGCGATTCCCCCAATTTCTCACTTTTCTCGGTGGTTGGGGGAATCTTTTTCCCTTTTTCAAAGTTACGAAATTTCTATCACTTTATCAATCAACTCGTTAGGAAAGTCGAAAACTATTTTCAGCATTTCACGACAGTCCCTATATAGGCGTGGGGCTTTGTGTATTATATGTTGTTGAGTATGGGGATACTTCTGAACGGTAATACCAAAGTTCCCA
>NZ_JAJKHN010000193.1:0-1880 GCF_020982715.1 Bacteroides sp. 1_1_30 | reverse complement strand
TGATGAGTCGGACGCAGAAATTGAATGGATTGGTCGCTGCTTCGCTCAGATTAAAAACATTAAACGACAATCCCTATTTATTACAACTACAAACTCACTTCCATGTTTTAATTGGTGGTAGGAGATCCATAAAAGAAATATCTATGTCTACATTTTATAATAGTGAGCGACTTAAGTATAACCAAATGAACTATAACAATGATGTAGAATTGGATAATTTTTGTTCTCAATGTTTGTTGGTTATTAATGCTGTTGGACCTTCATTTAAAATAAATGACAAGATTGCCTTACATGCATTAAGAAATAATTGCCACTACATCGATATAGGAGGATATGGCATTTTGCGTGATTTATTAAAACCATATGAAAAAAGCATTGAAGCTCAGAAACTTTGCTTTATTATAGGTGTTGGTTGGATGCCTGGTATTTCAGGCGTATTTTCTAAAACTATTATAGAGACTCATTTAAACAGCCCAGAAAATACTAATTTTAATATCTATTATGGTGCTGTTGATAATTGGTCATATAGTTCAACTTATGATCTGGCAGCATCATCTATGGGAAAAACACGTTCCTATGTTTATTCTCATGGAAAGGAAATACAGGTGTCTCCTTTTCGATATACACATCACAAATTTTTTCCTTTCATTGGACATAAAAAAATATGTATGCCATCATTTGACGAACAATTAACTCAATTGGCTACTTCTTTAAAACAAATAAGAAAGATATCAACATTCATTATGCTAAATGACTATATCTCAATGGGGAAGTTTATGTTTATAAAGATCTTTTATAAACATAATTTAAATAAAGCAACACTTATGTTGCAAGATGATTATCAACGTCTCGTTAAGAAAGAGAATAAGTGGGGAAGTGTAATTTGTCAAGTTTCTAAAATAGAGCCAGAAAGAAAGATAGATACCTTTTACTATTTATATACAAAAAATAATTTATTATATACTGCATTACCTGCTGTTATTACTACTCAATACATTTTAGAAGGTAAAACAAAAATAGGATTAAATTGTCTTTGTGACTCTTTGAATTGCCAATCTTTTATGTCGGATTTAGACTTTTACGGAATAAAATATTCATATTATGAACATAAAAATTAAAAAGAAAATTCTTGTGTGTATGTTGTGGTTATGTGCCATAGCATGTTTCACTGGTTTTCCCTGGATATTTTTCTCATGGGATGTAATTCACTCTTACATGGGAATCCATGATATACCATCAGACTTGACAATTGTCTTGTTTCGAGAAGAATGTTTGTTCTTCGGTTTTTTCTGTATTTATTTTCTCTTTCTTAGAAATATCGAAAAATATAAAGGACTTATTAGCTTCTGTTCTTTCTTAGTCGCATTTATGGGTGGTTTTATGTACTTGCTAAAACTTCAAACAGGGATTGTACATATATCATCAGATTATGAACCTTTTATTTGGCTTATAATTGGAAGTTTCATATTTTATTTAAATCATAGTATTAATGGTATAGCACCAAAGAAACAAAAACTTCCCGTTTTAAGTTGTTTATTCCAAGTGCAGGCAGGAGTATTGCTATTGAACATTGTAAATATTTTAGTCCCCGAACAGACTTGGGAAATAATGTTCAATATTTCTTATTCTACAGTTTCACCTTATGATAAATATACATTTGGAATGATAAGTGGTTTTACTGCTTTCTCTTCTATTATTATATATTATATCAGTAATAGGATTCTTTTTTTTATGAATTTATCTAAAGCGATTCTCATTTTCTCTTTTCTTTATTTCTTAGGTTTCTTTGTGTGGGGAAACTTTAGTGAGTTGTATAAACCTCTATTTATTTTATATGTAGTATTAGTTGAGATTTTAAAAATTGTAGGAATTAATTATAT
>NZ_JAJKHN010000192.1:0-1907 GCF_020982715.1 Bacteroides sp. 1_1_30 | reverse complement strand
GGTGGTGTCTCTACGGGGAAACGACAGTATCCTTACGTAGAAACTGTAGTGTCCCGCCTTAGAAACTCTCGTTTCCTACCGTGGAAATTGTAATTTCTAATGCCGGAAACGACAGTTCCCCGCCTGGAAACGGGAAGTTAATGTATACAGTATGACTGTTTTCTACACTTCATTCAGTTAAAAGCAACTATACTTATACTTTCCTCTTTTTAAAAGCAATGAAGTACCCGGAAATTTATTACCTTTGTGTAATTGATTTATAAAACCGGAGTATATGAGCACTAAAATTTATCCCATTGGCATACAGAATTTCGAAAAGATTCGTAATGACGGCTATTTATATATTGATAAAACGGCATTGATGTATCAAATGGTAAAAACCGGTAGTTACTATTTCTTAAGCCGCCCGCGCCGCTTCGGAAAGAGTCTGCTCATCTCTACTCTTGAAGCCTATTTTCAAGGAAAAAAAGAACTGTTTACAGGACTGGCTGTAGAAAGGTTGGAAAAGGATTGGATTAAATATCCGATACTACATCTGGACCTTAATATCGAAAAATATGATACGCCGGAAAGTCTGGATAATATACTCGAAAAATCGTTGACTGCATGGGAAAAGCTCTATGGTGCCGAGCCATCCGAACGCTCATTTTCCCTGCGTTTTGCCGGTATCATAGAACGCGCCTGCAAGCAGGCAGGACAGCGCGTAGTTATTTTGGTAGATGAATATGATAAGCCCATGTTGCAAGCCATCGGCAACGAAAAATTGCAAAAACAATTCCGGGACACTTTAAAACCTTTCTATGGGGCACTCAAAACAATGGATGGCTATATAAAGTTTGCGTTCTTGACCGGCGTTACAAAGTTTGGCAAAGTCAGTGTGTTTAGCGACTTGAATAATTTGGATGACATCTCAATGCGAAAAGATTATGTTGAAATCTGCGGTGTCAGCGATCAGGAGCTTCATGAAAACTTAGATATCGAACTTCATGAGTTTGCAGAGACGCAAGGTTTGTCGTATGACAAGCTCTGTACAAAACTAAAAGAATATTATGATGGCTATCATTTTACACATAATTCTATCGGTATATATAATCCGTTTAGTCTGCTCAACGCTTTCAAATATAAAGAATTCGGCAGTTATTGGTTTGAGACGGGGACACCTACCTATCTGGTTAAGTTACTAAAAAAGCATCATTATGATCTGGAACGGATGGCACACGAAGAAACTGATGCACAAGTACTGAATAGCATCGACTCCGAATCAACCAACCCGATTCCAGTGATTTACCAAAGCGGATACCTCACCATTAAAGGATATGACGAACGTTTTGGCATATACCGTTTAGGTTTCCCCAACCGTGAAGTAGAAGAAGGATTCATTCGCTTTCTGCTTCCTTTTTACGCGAATGTGAATAAGGTGGAATCCCCATTTGAAGTTCAAAAATTCGTCCGTGAAGTAGAAACGGGAGATTATGATTCTTTCTTCCACCGCCTGCAGAGTTTCTTTGCCGATACGACTTACGAAGTAATCCGGGAGCAGGAACTACATTATGAGAACGTACTTTTCATCGTTTTCAAGCTGGTTGGCTTCTATACCAAGGTGGAATACCACACTAATGACGGGCGTATAGATCTCGTGCTACAGACAGAGAAGTTCATTTATATAATGGAATTCAAGCTAAACGGAACAGCAGAAGAGGCTTTGCAGCAAATTAATGACAAACGCTATGCGCTACCTTTCGAAGCGGATGGACGGAAACTATTCAAGATAGGGATTAACTTCAGTGAGAAAACCCGTAATATCGAAAAATGGGTAGTAGAATCCTGAAGTAGGGATATTCAGTAAATGTTCCTCTTTCTAAAAAATCAAGAGAAAAGCTTTGCTTTACGTGAGCTTTTCTCTTGAT
>NZ_JAJKHN010000191.1:0-1914 GCF_020982715.1 Bacteroides sp. 1_1_30 | reverse complement strand
GAGGTGTGCCAGGATCTGTTTTACAGCCTTGAATGGACGTACCCGACCACCTTGCTGGAAGAATGGGACTCGAACGGCTATTTCGATGAGATCGAGGGCTGGTATGACAGTAACGATTAAATGGAACGGCATATCATGGACAGGAAATACAAAACAATAGTTATGGAAGACCTGGAAGGACATAGGGACTGGCAGATGCTGGCTCCCGTCACGAGTCCGGCACCATCATTCCGCACCGGGGATTTCGTACGCCTGACGGACGAGGTGGTCGGTTCGATACGCCGAAGTTTTGGAGACGGACCGGCGGATTACCGCAAAGAAATGCTGTTTGAAGTCATATGCTTACGGCCGAGTAGCGAGAATCCGACCGTAGGGGTGCGGGATATACACGAGGACGACGTCTAGGAGTTCAACGCCGTTTCCCTCCGTCCCCTGACCGCCGAAGACCTGTTGGGAATTTTCTCAACAGTATAAGTTCACTAATAATAGAAATGAATGGCATATTATACCTTTGAGATTTTTAAATATAAGTGGATAACCGACAAGGACGGAGATACTTATAGAGATTATATAGATGAGATGCCACACTTTATTGTAAAAGCGGAAAATTATATCGAAGCGACTTTTAAGGCACAAAAGAAATACCCGTCGGATAAATACACGCATATGCTTATAGATACGGACGTGGAAAAATGGCCTGCCGATATATCAATGTTTTAGTTTAAATACGAACAAAAAGGAGATAAAGTATGGAATCAGAAGTATTAAAAACAGGAATGAATTTAATCATGGAGAAACAGATTATTCCCAATCCTATTTGCCCGAATGGTTGCATCTATCGATTAATACACAACAAAAGAATTAAGAATGAAAATACAAACTACAAAAATCACATTACCGCCGATTGGCCTTGACACACAAATTCAAGATGCAATCGAAGGCGAAAATGAAGAAACTAAGTTGGCCGTTCAGGACAAGAAAGAAAAGGTAAAAATCAATCTCAACAGGATAGTAAGTATTAATAACTCTCCGGTACGTGAGTGTTGGATAAAAGAGGGAAATCTCCACTATTATATGGCTAATGGTAAGGGTGTTGAATATTACTTCCCTATAAAGTACGCTTCGATTGAAATTGACATTGACTCAGACCCAACGATAACTTGTTTGTGACAAGAAACTCTCAAATGACATGAAAGAAAAAGATATAAATAATTTAGTAATGAATAAAGATGTTTTAGTAGCACATGCCTCCGATGGAATGGGATGTGCTTATGAAAAAGAAGTAACTTCCATATCTGTATGGATAAACGAAAAATGTAGGCACTGCGTTAATGATGAAAGTGTTTCCACTTTACTTAAAGAGGCGAAGAAGTCCGGTAAAATTCAAATATACATCTGTGGTAATAAGAAAATGGACGGAAATATAGATGCGTTTGGAAGTACTCCTCTGTACACTAATGGGCAATTCAGCGTAAATGAGTTGATATACAACGGAAATGCTGTTTGGTCAAGAATTAAATCAAAATCAAATAGATATGAACTGTAAAAAAAATCAGGCTATTACGACTTTTATTCATGGAATGCAAACGATAAACAGACACAGCCATGCCATACAGAAGCACGGGAATAACCATTTGCGGGACACGGTATGACCGCAGGCAAAAACTGACACCCGAACAGCGGGTAGAGATTTTCCACCGTTACATGACGGAAGATGTCAGTCAGCGCCGGCTGGCACGCGAGTACGGTGTAAGCCGCCGCCTGATTACGTTCATCGTGAATCCCGAAAGGGAGAAGCGTAACAGGGAGCTGCTGAATAAACGCAAGGCGAAGGGGCTGTACAAGCCTGACCGAAAAAAGCACACTGAAATTATCCGTGAATACCGGCGCTACAAACAGAAGTTATTCAAAGAA
>NZ_JAJKHN010000190.1:0-2046 GCF_020982715.1 Bacteroides sp. 1_1_30 | reverse complement strand
TGACATGATGGACGGCGTGGATCTGCCGAATGACAGCGGCAACCAGGGCAAATGGCGCATTTGGATGCCTGACGGCAGTATCCGTATGGTACAGGGCAAGAAAGACAGCGGTCAGTGGATTACAGGCGTGGCGCACGGCAAGTATATGGACCTGGTTCCGGTAGGTAATTTGAACGGATCATCTTCTACCTACTATACCGACATGTACTGGATAAGCACCGCCACAGTCCGTGTGGTCTATCGCGGGTGCAACTATGCGCATGCGGGTGGCGGTGTGTCGTTTGCGGATGCGAATTACGATGCTTCGTATACGAGTGCGTATGTCGGCTCGCGTCTGGCCTTCCGCGGCAAAATCGTCCGGGCGCAAAGCGTTGCAGCGTACAAGGCGATACGCGAGGTGTCGTAATCGCAAAGCGCCAAAGCGTGGAGCGAAGCGACTAAAACGAAAGAACGGGATTCGGATGGTTTCCGAATCCCATTTAAAAGGTATTCAAATACCGGCGAAGCCGGTCGAAAAAATAGAATTTTGAGGTATATGAAAAAGATTATCGCATTTTTAAAAATGAGTAACCGTTACAAGCATCTTGTAGGCGGTTTGATGGTAGGTCTGCTTGGCTTTACCCCTTGGACTGCGATCTATGCTACTGTGGTGGCAGCCTGCTGTCTTGAGCTGAAGGATGCCCTTCGGGGTGGTTTATGGGACTGGATTGATTGGGGACTCACCATAGCGGGTGGTGGTATATCCGTTTTATTTTGGCTGATAGTGTAATTCGCTTATCTGTTTTGCCTGTTAAATCAGTAACTTTGTAGCCGGTAGCGCTCTCCAATAGTCCGTGTGGTCTATCGCGGGTACAACAATGCGAATGCGAATGGCGGTGTGTCGAATGCGAATGCGAATAACGATGCTTCGAATACGAATGCGAATGTCGGCTCGCGTCTGGAAATCTAACGAATCGGCGTACAGCAGTGGGGACGTGTCCCCGAAGCGGTGCCGAGGGGAGCAAGCCACAGCAACAGCACCAGAAAAGGTGGAAAGCTGAAAAATCACGCGTCGGGTGGAGTTTGGTAGGCTGTTATCAGTTCGAAGAAGTCAGACCCGGGGAAAGGAAGGCCCTCATCTTCCATGTTTATTAACCAATAGCTTATGCGCAGGGAAGGATATATTATCGAGGAAATCATCGAATACTCCAATATGTCGGAGGCATTCGATTCGGTACTTCGCGGAACCGATCGTAAGAGGTCAAGGCAGGGACGGTTCCTGCTTGCCCATAGGGAGAAGATTATCGCCGAACTGACGGCTTCCATTGCGGACGGCTCATTCCGGCTGGGCGGCTACCATGAGAGGGAAATTGAAGAATACGGTAAAAAACGTATTTTGCAGATCCTGTCCATGAAAGACCGCATCGCTGTGTTTGCCATCATGAATGTGGTGGACCGCCACCTGCAAAAACGTTATATCCGGACAACCGGTGCAAGCATCAAAAGGCGCGGTACTCATGACCTGATGAACTGCATACGTACCGATTTGCAAAAAGATCCGGAAGGCACGCTTTACGCATACAAATTTGACATCCGGAGGTTTTACGACAATGCGCGGCAGGACTTTGTTATGTGGTGCTTCCGGAGGGTGTTCAAGGACAAAAGGCTGTTGGTGCTGCTGGAGCGGTTTGTTAAGCTGCTGCCGGAAGGTATCAGTTTCGGACTGCGCAGTTCACAAGGGGCAGGAAATCTGCTTCTGTCTGTATTTTTAGACCACTATCTGAAGGATAAGTACGGGGTTCGTTATTACTATCGCTATTGCGATGACGGACTGGTACTCGGTAAAACGAAAGCGGAATTGTGGAAGATTCGTGATGCTGTTCACGGGCAAATGGGAAAAATAGACTTGGAAATAAAGCCGAATGAACGGGTGTTCCCTGTAGAAGAAGGCATTGATTTCCTTGGCTATGTTATCCGTCCCGACTATGTAAGATTGCGGAAACGTATCAAGCAGAAGTTTGCCCGGAAGATGCACGAGGTAAAATCGAGAAAAAGACGGCGGGAACT
>NZ_JAJKHN010000018.1:0-84849 GCF_020982715.1 Bacteroides sp. 1_1_30 | reverse complement strand
TTCCTTTTTAGGCTAGCAAAGGTATATGCATGAAGGGAATTGACTAAACTTAATCCCCCAAGAATTACAACTGAGCCCAATTAAGCATATAGACTCCTTTTCTATCAACAAGGCAGTATTTAGTTATTCACCATACAAAAGCCGGCTGATTCATGAGGGATCAGCCGGCTTTTATGTTCCTTCGAAAAAGGGTATCCTATTGATGTTTATAAAACTTCAGTATCTTTTTCGCATAACGTTTTCCTAATAACAGTTGTGCTTCCGTATTAAAATGAGGGTCTTTCTCATCTTTATACCATCCCAATCCTTTCGATGATACCCAATCGGAATAGGGAATAAATGAAGAAACTTTTTTAATCATCTGATTAAAGGGGACTGTACCTGCTTCTCTTTTCGTCCAGTTCCATTGTGAAATCTGTCCTACAACAACCGGTAGATCCGGCATGTCCAGATCTTCCCGCAAGTCTTTCACCAAAGAAATCAGTTTCTGTTTATACGCTTCCGGATTCGAACAATCGGCTTCTCCCTGATGCCAAAGGATTGCTTTCAAAACACCTCCCTGCTTCATTGCAATCCGAACCCGGGAAAGAGCTTCTTCATAATATCCGTCTTTACTCCCTTTTAGCCAGGAGTTGATGGATGAGCCTCCACGCGCATTTACTACCAGCCCGACAGGACGTTTCGTTTGTCGGGCCATCTCTTTAGCAAAGCCGTAAGCCGGTCCCAAACGCTGCATTGACAAATCTTTCCGAACTGTAGAATAACGATTGAGAGGATTTACTGCCGGTTCAAAATTCCCCTTATCATTCAATAGATACACATTTTGGAGGGTATCCATGACTTCCGGAGTTAATGTTGCACGCCCCGCCATGTTGGATTGTCCGATGCATACATACAAGTCAAAAGAAGACGGAACATTCTCCTTTACATTCCCGGCAAAAGCAAATAAAGATTGCAGGAGGAGAAAAGACAGTAAATAAATAGACCTAAGCATATTGACAGTGTTTATGATTAATAGTTTCTATAAATACGGATAGCGTTCAGAATAGGTTCTCCTTCTTTTTTATGAAAGTCAACACTCAATCCTTTTCCATCCTTCACCGTTACTACAAATTTCTTGATAACAGCACGGGCATATCCGTAATCACGAGCTATGTTGAAATCATCCAAAACAGTCGTTCCATTCATTGAAATTCCGAAGCTACGGTTTCCGGCAAACGTCTGTTCCGAGTCAGCTCCCAGATTATAAACCAACGCTTCCCTCTCTTTGTCCGACTCCAATTCTGCCCAGTACAAATATACGGAATATTCTCCATTCGGTACATCAGCTTTAAAAGATTTTATTCCAACACGTTGAGTCTGGAAGATTGGATTCATATCCGTTCCCAGAATGTCAATATCCGAACCAAGCATACTGCCGAATCCTGTTTTACGACGATAAGAAGTTCCGCCTACAAATCCCCAGCTACCGGGCTTATACTCCTGCTCGGGAATCCATGCTACATTTGCTGTACGGTCTTCAAAATATCTCGGAGAACCCAACATTACATTTATTTCCGTAAATGGAATTGCTTCGTCTTTCAACTGTGAGCCTACCAACTGGAACTGAATCCGGAGCATATCCCGCAATTTGCTATCACCAGCCACGGCAACTGCTTCCAGGAGATTCTCTCCACCAACGAACGGTACGTCGAACAAGGCATAATTATCTTCTACCTTTTTCTTTCCCAGACTTTTATTGTTCACAAACAGCTCTACTTCTTCCGCATTGGAGAATACAGGAACAGACTGAATACATTCTTTCTGTGCAGTATTCACCACTCCCCCACGGCTTTTCCACTCCCGATTACCTATAACAAGTATCGGACGACGTGACAAAGCTGTCTTATAAAACCAATAAACATCCTTCTTCTCCCTGTTTAATCCGACAACTCCTTTATTGTTTACATGAGGAACAGCATCGACACGGGATTCGGAATAAAAATCATTCAGATTCCACAGACTGGAACCGGCAATAAACGGACGTTTCATCATTTCACGGAGATAATGTTTATGATACACCAAACCATATTCCTGTGAGAAGTCGAAACGTTCCGGCTGGTAGGAATGAAGTCCCGGATCTACTCCCGGTCCATATTCCGTAACCATCAACACTTTTCCCTTGTATACCTTATGGGCACGGTCGAGCAAACGTTGAAACTCATTGATATCCGGCTCATACCAGCCTTGATACAAGTTCCATCCCTGAATCATCGGGATTTCGGTCAGATGGGCATCTTCGTAATATTGAGGCATATTATGATAAGCCATCATGGTATATCTTGAAGGATCTTCCTCGCGGATGGTCGCTTCCAAGGCACGGGCTACTTTTTCAGTAAAGCGGTAGTAATCTTCCAATTGCTTGCCTTCGGTATAAGGGCGACGCAGAAAAATCTCATTCATATACCCCCAAATCATAACAGAAGGGCGGTTGAAATCCTGACGTACCATTTCTTTAGCCATCTCAACGGAGTTCTGCAAAAACTCTTCAGTTTCCGTAACAGCATTGACAACGGAGATTTCAACCGAAGTCACAATACCCAGTTTATCACACATTTCCATGATTACAGGATCTTGGGGATAATGTGACACACGCAGGAAGTTCCCTCCCATCTCTTTCAACAGTAGTACATCCTGTACATGCAACTCGTCGCGCAAGGCATTTCCTTTCTGAAAATAATCCTGATGCCGGGCAGTTCCGATTAGTTTACGTCCTTTGCCATTCAGGAAAAAGCCCTTTTCCGAATCAAATTTAAACCAGCGCAAGCCTAACGGATTCACCACTTCATCCAGCAAAGTACCCTTTTTCTTATCGAGAATACGCGTATATACCATATACCGATAAGGATCGTCTATATCCCACAAACGGGGCGAATCTATTTTTATCTTTTTAGAGATGTCTGTCTTTGTTTCACCGGATGCCAGCTTTATTTCCGCATGAGTCTTTTTCACTTCCTTACCATCCGCATCGCAGATTACATTTTCCACCCTGATTTCTGCAGGTTGGAGTGTATTATTCGTCAGTAATGTAGTAATTTCTACCGAGGCTGCGGAGTTGTTCACTTCGGGTGTACGGATATAAACTCCTGACGAAGCATAATCATTCGTTGCAATGTGCACCGGATTCATAAACTGCAGATAGACATCCCGGTAGATACCGCCAAAGAAAGTAAAATCGGCAGATAAGGGAGGAATATTCGGATTATAGACATTGTTCACATAAATGGCAAACAGGTTTTCCTGTCCATAACGCAAATGGGAAGTGATGTCAAAACAGAAACGGGTATACCCTCCTTTGTGTTCTCCCACGAACTGACCGTTCAGATAGAATCGTACTTCCTGATTGGCTCCTTCAAAATAGATCACTGCCTGACGTCCCTCCTGGCTTTTATCTACAAACAATTGTTTCCGGTACCAAGCCGGTCCCCGATAAAATCCCGGAGTTTCGTCGTCTGCATCTTTATTATTCCATGTATGAGGTATATTGACCGTCTCCCAAGAAGAGTCGTCACAGCCGGCCAGCTGCGCTTCAAACGGAGATCCTTTTGTAAATTTCCATCCGTCGTTGATTGTGTATACCACACGCTGTTGCGCCTGTGCCCATCCCACAATAAACAATAGAATAAAAATATAGAGAAACTTCTTCATAATCGATATATACTTATAATTAAAACTTTATTTTTACTTCTCTACCTGTGTAGACGCACTCTTTGCTATCAAGACCTGCACCTTCAGGCAGATATAATTTCACATGCATTTTTATTTGTTCCGGCATACCGGGATAAGTTCCCTCACGCAGTCCAATAGTCAATGTCCGTTCCGAATCTTTCCATTGCATCGGCACTTTCGAACATACACCCTCTTCATAGCGGTAGGAGTCGCCTTCGTCCTCATACCATAAGAAAGAAGCGTCCGCTCCTCCGTAAATACGTAGTTCCAATTCACGGTCGGGGTATTCCATCGCATATTGTTTCACTTCTGCCAAAGGCAAGATAGAACCGGCTTTTACATACAGGGGAAGGATGTCGAGGGTGTTTGCCTGCATTTGTTCTCTTCCTCCTTCAAAGGCCTTTCCGGTCCAAAAATCGTACCAATATTTGCCGTTGTGTTCCGGCAGATAGACACTGATGTTCTTTTCTTCCGATTGCGGATGAAATACCGGTCGTACCAATAAAGAGGTGCCGAACATATAGGCGTTATCAATATCAAAAGTCCGGGTATCTGTGGTGAAATCCATTGCCAAGCCTCTCAACAGGGTATAATTGTTGGCTGTGACTTGATGGGACATCGAGTAAATGTAAGGCAACAGACGGTAACGCAGATGGATATATTTCACCTGATTATCATAGAATGGTGTCCCCTTTTCACCGAATTGCCAAACTTCACGCGGCACATTCGTACCGTGAGCACGGAAGACAGGAGTAAATGCACTGAACTGGAACCAACGGGAATATAACTCTTTATAATCATTGCTTTTCAACCCATCAGGATATTTTGCATCACGTTCTGTGACAAAGAATCCTCCTGTATCGGAAGTCCAATATGGAATACCGGACATGGATAAGTTCAAACCGGCAACCAGTTGTTTATGCATATTTTCCCATGAAGCCGAGACATCCCCCGACCATACCGCCGTACCATAATGCTGTTGTGAAGCAAAGGCGGAACGGGTTAAGATAAATATGCGCTTCTGATCGCTTTCGGCCCGAAGACGTTGATAAAAGTCCTTCAGCATCTCCAAAGAATAGGTATTCAGATAACGGTGGAAACTACCCAGATAAGTATTTCCGGCTGATTTCGTCCTCTCTTCCTGCTTCAACTGTGTGAATCCATCCCGGAAGGAAGGCTCTGTCGCATCCATCCACCAGGCATCCACCCCCATATCATAGAGTCCTTTCTTGAGATATTGCCAAAAGATATCCCGTGCGGCAGGATTATACGCATCAAAGACTTTATAACCTGCCCATGTAGGTTCGCTAAATAAGGCACCGATAGAATCGAGTGACTGATAGACAGCTGTTTCCGGTCCGAATCCGGGCCATACGGAAAGCATAAAGTGAACATGATCCTGCTGATGCAGTTCTTCAATGACTTGCCGGGGATGATCGAAGTTCGCCGGATGGAAAGTCAGACTGTTCCAATGGGGTTTATCTCCCCAATACTCCCAATCCTGCACAATGTTATCCAACGGAATCCCCCGTTTACGATACTCCTTTACAACGGCTTTCAACTCATCGAACGATTTATAGCGTTCTTTAGACTGCCAGAAACCATATACCCACTTCCCGAACATCGGCACGTCTCCCGTCAATTCCCGATAACCGGCAACGACTTCGTCCATATTCTTGCCATATACAAAATAATAGTCGGAAGCATCGCCTACCTCGGAAGTAAATGAGTATCCTTCTTTCGTATCTTCAAACTTTGTTGAAGAATAATTATCCCACAAAATACCATATCCGTTAGTCGAGATAAGGAACGGATTGACAATATCCATATTAGCCTGTAACAGAAGTACGGATTTTCCACGATAATTCATGATTCCGTTCTGATACTGCCCCAGACCGTAAATAGCCTCATCGTCAGTAGGAACAAAGCGTTGGGTTACTTCGAGGCATTGCTCACCTCCGGCAACCGAACGTTTGAAGTGCCGTGCCTTTTTAGCTTCTTTCTCTTTCAGTAATAACTTTCCTGTCGATACTTCCTGAAAAGTGAAAGCCGCATCTTCTTTATCAAAAGCAACGGAAAGCTCACGGGTAGAAAAGATCAGTTGCTGCCCTGTATCTTTCCATTTATAATCTTTGAATGCCGATTTTTGCGAATCGACAACCAATCTTTTTGTTACCAGCGTATCACCTTCGGGAAAAGACAGAATCCGCACGCATCCCTCCGACATAAACTCAACCCTGTATTGAATACTGTCGGATACGAAAGCACATCCCTTGCCGTCTTCATGAACCGACGAGGAACACCCGAAACAAGATAATACGGATAAAACTAATAACCAATTTTTCAAACTCTTCATCAATACATTTATTTGACAGTGTAGATGGTATAGCCCAATGACAAATTACGGATAACGACATTTCCTTTTAAATAGAAAGTAGGCATATTGAATCCATTTACGATATTATCTTTATACAGTTCCACTTTTGCACTTTTCCATTCGCCTGTATTGTCGGTACGTATCCGGGATACAATTTTAAACGGTTCTTTCGGTTCGCGCTGTGTGGACGAACGTATAAAAAGAGATTCATTTCCTTTGTCCAGGTATTCAAAATAGAGATACCCTACATAGTTATTCATTTGCAGTTTGGAAACCAATTCTTTGGGCAAAGAGATAGAAAGCGTTTCTTCGGCATTGTAACCACCTGATTTTCGCTTTCCCTGAATCTTCATGTCCGACTCACGCAAACGCATCATCTCAACCGCCAAAGCGGATTTGGCTGTCTTGACATCATTTTCTATTTGTGACAACAAACCTATCGCCACCGGATAACGTCCCTGGCTAATCAACAACGCTGCCTTATCGAGCGAACGTTGACAAGCAGATACGTCCATCTTCGTCTTTTCCAGGAAACGGGCTTCTTTTCGCAAACGGAAAAGCATTAAAGGTAAGGTTAAGCCACGCTCGTCCGCCTGTTCGCCTTTGAATTCTGCCGCATACTTTAAAGTGGTACGCAGTTCACGGTCACCGTTTTCGATGGTAGGTTCTATTTCATGCCCTTCGGTATAGTCGCTCCACGAAGCGATAAACATCATGTCAAGGCTGTCTTTCTCCGCCATACAGAACTTCCACATACTTTGGTAAGTTTCTCCATTATTGCGAGGGATATAATAGAAGTGTCCGCGTCCCCAGCCCGCACATCCCCGGTTATCCATTCCCGGCATGGCAAATCCTGACTTAATGGTATAAGCAGGATTGTTACTATGCCAAATCGAGTCACGGAAAGGTTTCATAAACTCAATAACATCATCCTGCGTGGCATAATTATCCCATTCAGCATGTGCCTGATCTCTTGTACGGACACGAGCGGGAAGCCATGCGGTCGGTATTTCTCCCACTTTTTTCCAGGCATCCATATCATCACTGCGGGTGACAGGAATGTATTTATCGTTTTCCAGTTTTCCCCAATCCGCCCAACGACGTAAGGCAACGGGCTGCTTCATTCCTTGCGGAAACTTCACCAGTGATAATACTTTCTTGTATTCATCGACTTTTGCTCCGGGACCGAAATGATAAAAGACAGGCATTCCCTTCACCATAGGAGCAGTCGGACCGGTAAAGACACTATCTACTAAATATTGGTAACATTTAGCCATATATTCGGTCTTTGCCTCACGGGTGTTAACTTCCGGATAAATCTTCGTAATCCAGTCATAATACAACCAACCGTCACACCAGTTTACACCGATTTCAAAGTCATACTTCGCTGCCACTTTCTGCATCTCACGCAGCAAGATGTCATTTTCGTGAGGCTTGAATCCCCATTCGATAAAGAATCCGTCTATCTTGGCAGCTTTTGCCGACAATATCTGATATTCGATATAATCGGGATCGAGATTGGACTGCATTCCGACTTGGGGATAGGTCACTGCCGCTATCTCATGTCGCCCTTCACTGTCTATCAGGTCGGCATTATAACACAGGGATTTCCTTCCCGTACTTGATTTCTCCGTATTGGCATACATCTCCCAACGCCCTAACTTTCCGTCATGTTGCCGGGTATAACGCACACCGTGGAAGTCAGCATACACTTTCTTTCCGTTCTGCGCCAAGGCCGGTAATGCGATAGATACCAATAAAAAAAGAAGAAGTTTCCTCATTGTTCCAAACTTAATTATTCAACTTATGTATTTTATTACCCTTCGACGATACTTAATCAATCCTCACCCAATACGAAATCGTGCTTTTCCGGATAACTGAAAGTATTGTCTATCATCCAACGACCTTTATAAATTTTAGCTCCGTCCATCTTGAAGAGTTCTTCTCCCTTCTCATTTACAAGTCCTTCAGCCCACCACTCTTCAGTCGGTTTCAGCATCAAGATTCCGTCAGGTCCGTTACAGATACTTTTTATATCAGCTGTATTGTAGACTTTTTCACAAGTCGGTTCGGCAGAGTCATTAGTCGTAGCGTCGGTAACTCCTGTCAAATCAAACTTGTAGACAGCCGAAGCGGCAGTAAGCCACAGTTTATCTTCTTCACCATATACCGGGAACAAATCGTGTCCGCCCGATTCTTTGTCGAACGTATAAATACGAGTCTGATTTGTCAGTTTAGGATTGCTCCGGTTACCATCATACTTAAAACGGAATAATGCGGTAACTCCGCCCGTTATTGTAGCTGTGGCATACAGATACGACCTTTTCTTATCCCAAACTACATTATGCGCATTACCCAGCTTCACCGTATTAGCCTTCGCTCCCAATACCTTAACCGTGTCAACCACAAAGGTATTGATTTCGCCGGATTTCGATTCTGCCGTCACAATATTTCCATCGGGTAATACCTCCGCAGAGTGAGGATTCTGTCCGCAATTTGCATAGAACATTAATTTATGGTCCGACAAACGGATTAAAGCCACAGCTCCGCCGGAGGCAGTCATCAAGATATAGCGTCTATTGAAAACAGGTTTTACTTCGCTCGGATTGACAAACCAACCCTGTTGGGCAGCAGGAACACAAGCCGTATAAGGGTCCCAACTCCAAATATTACGATGCGTCTCCGCATCCCTGATGACAATAGCCCGTCTGGATTGCTCCGCCAGTACATAAGCCTTTTCCGGAAGTTGAAAGATTTGATCTTTTACTACAGGAGCGGCATCATCATCGGAACATGCTCCCAAAGCTATATTAAATCCTAAAAGGATTGCGAATAAACTAAACTTCTTCATGGTCATAACTATTTTAATTCTAAATATTCAATTTGTCTTTTTAATGTTTCCGTTAATCTATTGAACCGATTTTGTATCATAATAATCGATCAATGAATGAACTGCAAGATTTACCTGTCGCATCTGCGACAGAAAAGATGTATAAGGCTCGTATTCGATGGAGACTATTCCTTTATTAGAAGCTTTTCCATCCGAACCGTATCCATCATTATACTCAAAGTGTACCCAACCCACACAATTCCGGGTTTCAAGTAAACGAAGACAGAAGTTCTGATAAAACTCACCTCTGTTTTTCTGTGTACGTACCAGCCATCCACCTCCTTCGGTATTGGCATATCCAGTTCCCTGATAACTGGCATCTTCTGCTTTCGTATAGAATTCCGAAACTAAAAAAGGTTTCGTTCCACACCAAACTTTCAGGTTTGCCAAGAAATCTGCTTCCGGTTGCCAACGGGCATAATAATTGATAGAAACAAGATCGCAATAACGGGCACAAACTTCCACCACTTTCTGATTGTATTTGCTCCAGTCATGCAGACGTGTCCCCAAAATCAAATGCTCTTTATCATATCGTCTGACGGTAGCGGTAGTCAACTGATAATAATAATCAGCAACCATCCCCCGAAAGTCTTCCTGATTTTTCTTGGTGATCGCTCCGGCAGAAGCTATACCGTTATCCCGCATGAACTTTTCTGCATACTCACGAGCTGCTTTATAGCGTTCGGGTAAGGACAAGAAATGTTTCAGATCAATTCCTCGCAAAGGGTCAGTATTCTGATAACTGGCAAACGGCAATTCATTGTCAAGATAGAAACCTATAAAATGCCGGTCACCGGCAAATAAAGCTGACTTCTCTTGTACGAGACGATCTATGTACGTAGCAAATGTCGGTTCGAAAAGAAGAACGAGACGATTATACTTGTCATCATCAAACGCGTAGCCCAAATTCTTGCTCATATCCCACATAAAGGTACGGAGCAGATACAGATTCTCTGCATAAGCAATCTTTTGCGTCTTAGGTGTCAACAAGTTAGCACGTACTGCAGCAGGAAATACTTCAATACGGTTCGAACCATACGAAATATAGTTTATATGATTGTCTGCCAACAGTTTGCCTGTCTCTTCACTCCATCGCGCCTCACTACCGTATCGAGTACTGAAAGCCTTCTTATGAGCAGTAGATTCTCCCGGACGAACATGCTGAATTCCATGAATGATAACAGCTCCATTATCCGGATCCAGTAAATAAGAACGGCCTCCACAACTAGCCACTCGGAAAAAGCCTTCTTTTCCAACCACAGAAGAGGGTTGCAAACCGATTCGTCCTCCCCATGCAGTCCGGCTATAATCCGAAGAAGGAGTATACCAATTCATATTATCAATGGTACGTGTTTCCCTTGAATCTGCCGTTGTCCATGCTTGGAATGTTCCGTTCTGCCATTTCCGGTATTCAACGTTCAAAAAAGTATATTCATCTTTTTCCAAAGGAGTATCTCCTCCTTCCGGTTTCAAAGGTTCTATTTCGTTGGAAGAGGAGGAACAACTAAGCGCTAACTGCATCAGTCCGACCAAAGATAAAAAGAGGAAATACCTATATATTATATGTTTTCTCATATTACTTTCAGCTACCGCACATTATTACTTAACCAATGTGCTTGTTATCAATCGCATCTTTCGTATATTCTATCTAAGTTCACCGGGATAGCTGTTAATAACTCTCGCGTTGGCTATTAATAGAAAAGTTATCCTCCACTAGGAGAGAACTTCCTTCCCCCTTGTTGCAAACTTCTTTTATCCTTATTATAAACTATAAACGCAAGCTTTGTTTTTATAATTGCAAGTTTTGTTTTTATAAACGCAACTTGCATTTATAAAAACGTAAGCTTCGTTTATAGTTTGTATCGGACAGAGAGCAACTTTACTCCCAATGAAAGGGAAGTTTAGTCTTAATAGAAAAGAACTTTTCTATTAAGACTTCAGACGGTAGGTAATACTACCCTACTTACTTCTTCTTAGGGAATTTGATTTCAACAGTTGCTATCTGTTTGGTCGTATTATTATCCATCTTACCGGAGACATCAAGAACTTTCATAACACCATATCTTTCTCCACCAGCACTTGAATTCCCCCCAGTCTTAAATCCAATCACACTACCAACAAAGTTCTCAATTGTCATATATACCTTCTGATCCGCATTTCCTTTCAAATATTCATTCTGAATAGAGGAACGGGAAGCTGTATCATAATCAAAATCTGTAGGGAATAGGACATATTTAGTCATATTCTTTGCCGGCAAGTTACTCAATGTTTTTCCACCTGATCCTTTATACAAGCTATTTTTCTGATCTACATTTTCCATAGAATAAAAGCGGAAAGAAAGAACACCACTGTTAGAATTTATAAAGAACTTTATATCAACATTCCTAGCGCTTTCCACACTGGAAATAGCCTCATCCACCGAATACGTCTTCATGTCATTCAATGAGATCAGAGCAAACGGTTCTGCATTTGCTA
Organism: Bacteroides sp. 1_1_30; assembly: GCF_020982715.1. Lineage (NCBI taxonomy): Bacteria > Pseudomonadati > Bacteroidota > Bacteroidia > Bacteroidales > Bacteroidaceae > Bacteroides > Bacteroides sp. 1_1_30. Next base: position 73,399 of record NZ_JAJKHN010000018.1, on the reverse strand, counting down.
ATATATGGCTACCTACCTTAATCTGGACAACTTCCATATTCACATAAGTCCTTACAATCCCTACTACTTCTTTACCCTCTCGACCGTCAGAAACAACCACTTTTAATTGGGACGTTTCTTCTGTTAATTGTACTTTAGGTGTATAATCAAAGTTCTTATTGTCACCACCTATCTCCTCACGGAATATTTCTGTACTTATACCATTTTCCACTCGGGATATAGCTACATATTTTACGCCACGAACCGATTCAATATGCATTGGAACTTCCGTATCTACTCCTTCATCAGTAGTAATTAGCTCTTTACCCAAGGTCAATACAGGAACCGGAACTGTCTTATATGACACCTGCAAAGTAGAAATTGTGATATTACCATATATATCTTCTGCTTTCACTTTAAAGCCCTTATCACCTTCTTTATATTCTATCAATTCATCATACTCATACGTTTTGTCGCCATTCAGTATATCACCGCCTTTCGATGTTTGTCCGTCTACAGAAACCAAGAATCTTTCTACTTTCTTCAAACCAGCTTCCGAAACAATTTTAAAAGTGGTACGAGGCATTACCGGGTTTTCATCCATCTCATCATATACAATCTCTTCCGGATCGAATGTAATGACAGGACGTGCCATTACATCGGTAACAGCAATTGGTAAAGTCCCACTCGTAACATGATTCAGTTTATCCGTAGCTTCAATGATAAAAGCTTCATAATTTGCATTGTACTCCAAGTTTTCAGACAAGCTGTAAGAGTTGGGATTGAAAAAGTCGGTTACAGTTTTATATTCTGTCACTCCCTCCACCGTCTGCAATTTCATTGTCACGCTCTGAAGCCCTGCCTGTGATTTAATAACAGCCACTACCGGCAGATTGTCTACTTTATTCAAATCAACGTCCAGCTGCTCCATAGGAAAATAGATCACAGGAGCCGCTGCATTAGGATCCAGTCCATCATTATCGTCGCCACAGGCAGCAAAGCCCAAGCAAAGTCCTAATATTAATAAGGCATATATTTTACGAATCATAATTAGTTCTCTTTTTAATTAACTGTGGTTATTTGGAATATTTGCAATAGTTCTCAAATATATGAATCACACCATTTGTCGGCAGAATATTGCTAGTCTTAGCTTGCCGTTGCGGAGATTTTCCGTTGCTTCCGGTCTGATTCACCAGAATCTTACCTACTGCAGCCTGCCATGGATTTTTCCAAACAGACATTGTCATCAATCCAGTCTCACCTTTCAGCATAGTTAAGACGAACATCGGTTCTACCTGCAATTGCCCATAAGAACTATATTCTCCATCTACAATATGATAAAGCAACATATTCTTCACCTTTTCTTTATCACAATCTGTAATGGAAGCTACGCCTGCAAATTCATTCTCCCGATAAAGCTGCATACCGGCATTATTCAAAGCCAGAAAAGTATATTTATTATCAGTCTGGGTATAATAGTCCTTCAAACCTGTATACTCAATAGCTGCTATCAACTCCGAGAACATATCTTTGTGATCCTGAAAATATTCCCACGCTGTCACTTTTACATACGGATCATCCACCGAAGGCTCATAATCATAGTTCTTTTGCAAGTCCAGATCACAACCGGTCAATGCTAAAATTGTCCAACAAAAGAAAAGAGTCTTATATAATATTGTCTTTTTCATTGCTTCTACCTTTTTAGTTGTTAGTATTACCATAATACGTATTCTGCACAATCTTCGGATTTTCCAAGATATGTGAATAGTGGATCGGGAAAAGTTCATTGCCGTCCTGCTCCATTCCGTTGATAGGTTTCATCACTTCCTTCCACTTTCCGGTACGCAGCAAATCAAACCAACGGCGTCCTTCACCGGCTAACTCCACCTGACGTTCACGCAAGATATAATTGACTACCTCTTCTTCTGAAGCAAAATCATTTTCAGTCAGTGTATTCAATCCGGCACGGTCACGTACAGTTTTTACTAAATCCAAAGCTTCCCCCCATTTTCCCTGATGAGCACGAGCTTCAGCTTGCAACAACATCATATCTGTGTAACGATAGATTGGATAGGCTACTTCGCATGTCTTATTCAAAGAGTTACTGATGTCACCTGCCATATATTTACGCAATTCATTTCCATTTTGATAGTATTTCACCGTAAAGTCTTTACGCTGGTCACCTTGCATATCCTTTTCATCAAAGATACTCATAAACTTATCAGACATGACCGCCGCACGATTCCCTGAACCGGAAAACCATTGATACATATAACTGTAACCATTCGTGCCGACTTCATCCATGTTGAAATGAACAAGGAAAATAAACTCTCTGGAGTTATATTCATCATTTTCCGGTGTATCATCAGAAGGTTTATTAGTCAGTTCTTCCGTAAACATGGTATGCCAAGTAGCAATGTTAGGTTCGAAGTCTACAAAACGGCCGCCCTTTTTGGAAGCAATAGTTGCCATCTTATCAATGGTCTGATCGGCCAGATTATATTCTTTACTCCACATATAAGCATCAGCCATGATAGCCCAAACACCACAGATAGAGATACGTTTGCGCTCATAATTCTTGTTACGGTTAATCAGGCTTTCCGCTTTCTTCAGGTCCGGAAGAATGACATTATCAAGAATGTAGTTTTTATCCGTACGCTCTTTGTAGATGGCTTCTGAATACTTTTCTGTAGGTTCTGTAAACAAAGGTACGTCTCCCCAAACACGGATAGCATAGAAGTAGGCCAAAGCACGCAACGCATAAGCTTGTCCGAGATAGTCATTTCGGTCTGCCACATCAGGCATACTGATATTAGGAACATATTTAATAGCCAGATTTGCCTGGTTAATCATCTGATACAGAGTCGTCCACTTTGCACATTTCTCATCCGTAGACATCAGGTTGTTGATAACACGTGCCTGATCGGCCATTACCGGTGCTCCGGGAGCTACATTATCCGAACGGAACTCCCCCCAATAGAAATAGTTCTCCCGTAAAGTGGAACGTAACAATCCATAGATTTCATTTATACCTGCCTTAGCGTCACGGGCAGTCTGCCACATGTCACCTGCCGGAATTTCACTTACCGGTTCCTCATTCAGAAAGTCTGAACAGCTATTCAACGATAGAGCCAGGCATACAGCTCCAACAAAATATTTTATATTCTTCATACGATATCTTCAATTAAAAGTTTGCAGAAAAACCAATACCATATTCTCTCTTTCTCGGATAACGGTAAGAGTCTTTACCTACCTGCAGAGGATTGTTGGTAGAGAATTCAGGATCGAATCCCGAATAGTTGGTCCATGTCAAGGCGTTGTTTACAAAAGCGTAGATATTTATATTCTTCAACATCAGCTTCTTTATCCAGTTTTCAGGAAGATCGTATGCTACACGTATGTTCTGCAAACGAATAAATGAAGCATCTTCCAGATAGAACGAGTTACCCATACGGGCATTGTTGTAATCATCATTATACGGACGCGGATAGATTGCCTGGTCACCCGGATGCAACCACATATTATGGATGACTTCCGGTGAAGGAGTAGTTCCGGTGTATTTGAACATATTACGATTATGTTCGGCTGCATTATAAATCTGTCCTCCCAATGAATAATAGAATCCTAAGTATAAACTCAAATTCTTCCAAGTCACCGTTGTATTCAAACCACCGGTTACATCAGGCATGGCATTACCGATCACCATACGGTCATTATCATCAATCACACCGTCACGGGTTCCTTCCGGTTCCTCCCAGTTGTAATCTCCCCCACGGAACGGTTTACCGTTCGGCAACGTTTTCTGACGGATATTACCTGCATATTCCTTTCCATCCAACAAATATTTGTACTGGAATACACCATTCTCAAACACCGGAGTCAACTGTTCCCATTTATCAGTAAAAGCATTCGATTCGTCGTATGCAAAGATACCGGCGCTTTTAAATCCGTAGAAGTCACCCACACGGCCACCTTCCTGCATCCACCAGATATCACCTTCCATATATGCCTTACCTTCAGACAGCTTCTCAATACGGTTAACGTTTCTGGAGATATTGAAAGAAGCATTCCACTTCCAGTCCTTCGTGCGGATAATATCACCGGTAACAGCTATTTCAAAGCCTCGGTTACTCATTTCACCGACATTGGTTTTCATATATGCAAAACCGGATTCTTTTGGCAATTGGTAGTTTGCCAGCAAACCGTCTGTATATTTATCGTAGTAATCGGCAGTGATTGTCAAACGGCTATTCCAGAAATTCAAGTCCAGACCAAGGTTGAATTGTTTAGTTTCCTCCCATTTCAGATTGTCTTTACCGATACGAGTCGGAATAACGCCACCCACTCCGTCATAAATAGAATTCGGAGAATAAGAGTAGATATAGTCGTAGTTGCCGATTGCTTCGTTACCCGTGATACCGAAACTTGCACGGATCTTACCATCTTCGAGAAACTTTTTCGAGAATTTCATGAATTTCTCATCCGAGAAGCGCCATCCCACAGATACGGAAGGGAAATTACCCCATTTGTTCTCTTTGGCAAAACGAGAAGAACCGTCACGACGCATAATGGCATTAAGCAAATATCTTCCTTTATAATCATAAGTCACACGGGCAAAAATGGAAGCCATAGAGTGATTGCTTAATGTGGAGCCTGTAGATGACAAATCCAGGTTTGCGGCAAAAGCATTCATTGTATAGATAAAATCTGTAGACGAGTTTATCCCCACAAATGTTTCGTTTTCATAACGCCACTGCTGTGCACTAACACCTACCATGGCCGTAAAATTATGATCTTTTATTTTGCGTGCATAAGTAAGGATGTCTTCATTCATCCAGTTCCAGTTCAGGTAATTATAAGAATAACCTTTATTCTGTTTCTGCCATTCGTCGGTGATAAGACTCGGTTCGAGTTTTTTGCGTTTATCCAGATAGAAGTTGGCATTAATATTGGCTCTGAACTTCAAATACTTGTTGAATTTGATTTCAAAGAACTGGAAGAAGTTAGCCTTATAAGAATCAGTAAAGTCGGTGGTATAATTGACCTGCGCAATAGGGTTCTTCTGACCGTTAAACACTCCGACCAAAGAGCCATCCGGATAATAAGTATTGAAATAAGGACGACGAGTCAACACTGCGCTCAATAAAGTACCTTCATTCAGACCTTTCTTTTTAGAATAAGTCAAAGAAATACGGCTACCCATATTCATCCAGTCTGTCGGTGAATAATCGGAGTTGATACGAGTATTTAGTCTCTGGAAACCTGTATTGGAAATAATACCTTTCTCATTATAATAACCGGTATTGATGAAATATTTCAATTTCTTTGTACCACCCCCTACACTGATATCCACCTGATCTTTTTGTGCAGTGCTTGTAATCATGTCCAGATAATCGTTATCCACATTAAAGAAAGAGTTCAACGGATCATTCAGTATATCACTACTTTCATCCGGATTACCTCCGCCGTATGTTTCAAAATACTCTTTACGATACTGGTCGTACAACAAACGTTCTTTACGGTTTGCCTGTGGAACCTTGTGAGACAATGTACCCCACGAGTGATTATACTTGATATCAATACGGGCTTTACCTTCCTGCCCACTTTTGGTAGTGATAATAATCACACCGTTCGCCGAACGAGAACCGTAGATAGCTGCAGAAGCGGCATCTTTCAAAATCTCCATAGAAGTGATATCATTCGTATTGATACCGTCGATACTTTCCAAAGGCACACCGTCTACGATATAAAGAGGAGTAACCCCTTCGGCAGAGAACGTGGAAGTACCACGTATTTTGATAGAAGAAGATTCACCGGGCTGTCCGGAACCGGATACCACCTGTACACCGGCAGTAGTACCCTGCAATGCTTCAAAAACATTAGTAGCCATTTTTTGCTCAATGGCCTCGCTTGAGATGGAAGTAATAGCTCCTGTTACATCACGCTTTTTCATCGTACCGTAACCCACTACCACTACTTCGTCCAATAGCTTAGAGTTCTCTTCAAGCGTAATATTCATTGTTTTATCTTTCACTACCACATCTTTAGGGGTATATCCCATGAATGATACAGTCAAAGTAACTCCCTTCTTCGAAACATTCAATGAGAAATTACCATCTAAATCTGTAATTGTTCCATTAGATGTTCCCTTTTCCATCACATTGGCGCCAGGCAAAGGAAATCCTGTTTTATCCACAATAACTCCCTTCACTGCAAACCCGCCTTGAGCATAAGCCGGATTGACAAGGAAAAAGAGACTCAAGGAAATCAAAAGGAACGACTGAAGCAACCGCACTTTTGTCCTACTCTGCAAATTTTTCATAACTAGAATAAAATTAAATTGGTTAATTATCAAGGTTTTACTCACTACTTAATTAATTGGGAAAAATATATTGATTCTCTCCAATAAGATGCTATCTTTTATTTACTACATGGATATTTGTCTTTCATAATACTACACAATAATTATTATATTAGAATAAAGATTACACAGTACCCGGTCTACCAAATGAAAGTGTGTGCGGACACACCTAACCAAAGAAAACTCAAGTACAAGCTGGCATTATCCAACGCCACAAAAGTATCGCATTTGAATATATTGCACCCTATCGAATTGTTCGTTTTATCTAGTCTAAAAATTCAGATGACTTATTTTAATCACTTCACAGAGGGTTCGGAGGAGGTATTATGAGCTTTTCGGTATTGCGTAGGAGCAATATCAAAAAGTTCTTTAAAACATTTATTGAAGTATTGAGGATTTCCAAATCCTAACCGGTAAGCAATATCCGATATATTCATTTCCGGAGAATTCTGCAGAAAATATGCCGCTTTTTTCAGACGCAGATTCATGATAAAATTATTTGGCGTACTTCCCGTGATACCTTTTATCTTCTGGAATAAGACAGTACGTCCCACCCCCATCTCACGTGAGAAGACATCTACACTGAATTCGGGATTTTCCATATTATCTTCCACTACCTGTGTCGCTTGTTCGATAAACCTCTGATCGAGTTCATTCGTTGCAATCTTCTCCGCTTTGCTATCCAGCTGATGGGCATATTTATTCTGTAAAAGTCTGCGGGTATTAATCAGATTATTGCATTGCATCACCAGCCGCCGCATATTAAATGGCTTCACCACATAAATATCCGCTCCAATTCTTAATCCTTCCAACTCACGTTCGGGCGCACTAAGGGCAGTCAGAAGAACGACAGGGATATGACAAGTTTCAATATTGTTCTTAATTTTGGCACACAATTCCGTTCCGGGCATTCCGGGCATCATAATATCCGAAATAACCAGATCAGGCTGCATCATTTTTACTTTTTCATACCCTTCCTCACCATCACTTGCAGTTTCAACCGTGTACAATGGAGAAAAGATATCTACAAGGATATTTCTGATTTCTTCATTATCATCAATCACCAGTAATTTACAGTCAGTAGTCCCGCTTTCACTTTGGGCTGACTGCACCTCTTTAACCAGCAGTTCTTTGTCTTCCGAATAATAAATATATTCCTTATCCTGCTCCGGTTCAACCCGGGCGACAGAAGAATCAAAGTGAGCATCCCCTTTTTTCAGAGTGACCTTAAAACAAGAACCTTTTCCCAGCTGACTTTCTACTGTTATATCTCCCTGGTGGGCTTTCACAATACCCTGACTCAAAGCCAGCCCGATACCAGTTCCTCCATACTGTCCTATATTCTCAACCTGATAGAACCGCTCGAATATCTTAACATAGTCTTCCTCGGATATTCCCGCACCATTATCGGAAACGGAAAACATACATTCCTCCGTTCCATCAGCCAATTCCATACGGATAGTTCCACCGTCTGAAGTATATTTAAAAGCATTAGACAGCAAGTTATTAACCACCTTCTGTATTTGCATCCGGTCTCCCCACACGAGGCATTGCTCGCAGTCGGCATGCAAAACAAACGAAATATTCCTGTTAGCAGCCAACTCCTTAAACAATACATAATGCTCTTTGAGCAAAGAATATAAGTCAAATTGAGAAACTTTCAGTTTCAAAAGTCCCTGCTCCTGTTTCCGGAAATCAAGCAACTCCGTAATCAATGATTTCAGGTTACCTGCATTTTTATGTATATTCAACAGTTTCGAATAAGCATAGGTAGACAATTTGCCGGAATTCAGCAACAGATCAACCTGCCCCAGGATAAGAGTGATCGGAGTTCTGATTTCATGCGAGATATTCGTGAAGAAACGAAGTTTGGATTGATTCATCTCTTCAATGTATTGTTTCTCGCGAAGTTCAAAATCCAATGAAGTTTTCAGGAACAGACGGATTCTATATTCTCTCACGATGAAGAATAGAATAGTCAGAATCACGCATACATAAATAGTATAGGCCCACCAAGTAGCATAGAAAGGTGGCGTAATCGTTATATCCAGCGATCTGATTACTTCCGGGAAGTTCTTCAGCCTGATCTCAAAGACATAATCACCCGGAGAGATATTTGTATAAGTAATGTCATTTCCCAGACGGTTCTCGCTCCATTCATCATTATACCCCATTAACCGATATTCTACCTCACCACCGCCTATATGCAGAAAATTATCTGTTGAGAAACCGATAGAAAACACATTCTGCAAATAATTCAATTTAATCCGATCGGTATAGGCAAAGGACTTATTTAGGATGCCGGTTTGATCGCCTGTGGTAATCTCTTTGTTATTGACATACAAATGAGCCAACTCCAAATCATATATTTTCGGAGGATAGGACAAACTACTTTCACGAATGGCAACCAGTCCGGTAGCTCCTCCCATATAAATATCATGATTGCGGGATACATGCATGGATTTCCTATTAACAAGAGTCAGCGGAAATCCTGTTTTAGAATTGAAGTTTATCACTTTCCCGTCTTTCTGTTCTAACACAGACAATCCATGTCCGGTACCAATCAATAAATTCCCGGAAGGAGTTTCGCCCAACACTCTGATATTTTCTCCCGACAATACACTTTCAGGAGTATGCAAACGAAACAATCGCTCTTTCTTATCCAACAAGAAAAGCCCGTTGCCATGTGTTCCGACCCAAATGTTTCCCCTTCGATCTTCATAGATGACATTGACCAGCTCTTTTTGAGATCTGACCTGCTTCTTCAGACTTATCCTATACGTTTCAAACCGTCCTTCATCAATCACATAAGCTACACAACCATCATCGGAAGCAAACCATAGCCGGTTTTTCGAATCAAGCAACAAAGTGTTATAATTATGAGTAAACAACTCCTTTTGATGAAACAACACTTCAGTTTTTAAGGTCTGTTTATCCAGACTAACAACTGCAGATGTTGTACCTACATACAATTTACGAGGAGTGTCGGCCAAGGCAAACAGAGCTTCTCCCACACTTTCCTCTCCGAGCGGTTCGAGGTCATATATATCATTCCGATAGTTATCAAGATGAAAACAGTTGACCTTGTTTGTAAAGTCAGCAGCAATCCACAAGCAGTTATTAGCCTCATCAAAAACGACATCTTTCAAATAATCCGTACTAAAATGATATCCGGTATGCGCATTAAAATGTTTGAATATTCCTTGTTCCGGTTGATATAAATCCAGTCCTCCACCTTCTGTGCAAATCCATATATTTCCGGATTTATCTTCTGCCATAGCACCCACCACCGGAAAAGACAATCCGGTATCCGAAGCATGATAATGTACAAAATGTTGATATTCCGGTGAGAAGAAGTTCACGCCGCCCCAATAGGTCCCCACCCAGACAATTCCTTGTTTGTCCGTATAAAGAGAAGTCACCGAACGATTGGACATAGCCCCCACCCGGTTAGGATCCGCCTGATAATGAAATATTTTCCCGGTAGCCACCTCAATCTTACTCAATCCGCTTCTGTAACCTACCCATATATTCCCTTCCAAATCCTGACATAACGCTCTTGCCATATCATCCCGGACCGTGTAAACACTCTTGTCGTTATAATCATAATGATGTATGACTGCACCTTGAGGTGAAAAACAGAAAACACCATGATCCTGCGAACCAACCCAAATATTCTGATCGTTACTTTTTATCAGTTTCATCACCTTGATTCCGGGCAAATAAAGCGACATCGATCCACAAGTATCCACACGCATCACCCCGCCATCTTTCAAAGCAACCCAAAGATTTCCTTCCGAACCTTCTACCATTGTCGGCCCGGTGTCCGGCAAATGTACCTCCGCATACATGGGTTTCACGGAACGGGTATTCTTATCATACAAGAAGAGTTTTCCCCCTTCTGCAATCCACACTCCCAACTTTCCTTTGGCAAGAGTGGAAGGAGAAGGCACCGGAAGAATATAATATTTCTCCGTTTCAAGGTCGAACTGGAAAAGTCCGGTAGAGGTCAAGAGAAAAAGACTCCCCTGGCCGTCCTCCACCATCTGGGTGACATATAGATTACCATAACTGATGGAATCGTTATGAAAATGATTAAAGACTTTGATATGATTGCCATCGAAACAATTCAAGCCATCCAGCGTGGCAATCCATATACGCGACTTCTCATCCTGGCAAATATCGCTCACCGTTATTTGCGACAATCCATCCTCTACACCCAATGTTCTGAACTTATATTCCTGTGATTGAAGAGGAGATATAAATCCTAAAAGAGATAACAGAATAAGAAAATGGATCTTAGATAGTTTTTGTCCGCGCATATCAAGAATGATGGTTTATAGCACATTATCTTCGCCACAAAAGTAACAGTTTTTATGATATTCCCAAAATCAGAGCCAAATAACTAATAGATATGGACTTCATCCTATTCATTCTTCCCGCCCGAACGAACGATACTCCAACGGAGTAAGTCCCGTACGTTTCTTGAAGAAAGAGAAAAAATATTCGGTTGACTGGAAACCTAGAAAAAAAGAAATCTCTTTTACTGACTGGGAAGTTCCCACCAGCATTTGTTTAGCTTTACGAAGTTTCAATTCCTGGAAATATTTAGCAGGAGCATAACCTGTATACTCCTTAAAAACACGTCGAAACCATGAATAACTAATATTGAGTCGCATAGCCAACTCTTCCGGGTCCACATTGCCGGAAACATTTTCATTCATAATGATTTTTGCCTGTTCGATTTTCTGATCCACATCACTCATCTCGAAAACCTTATTCTTGGAGACGGAAAGAATCATCCCTATCATGTGGAGCACAATCCCGGAAAGATATTGTTGCGCGGAAATCTTATCCGCTTCGGCTACGGCAAGAGCACGGGAGAATAATGAGACTAACTCTTCATTAAGGCCTATTTCCAGTATTTGCTGTTCCTGCGACAAAAAAGCATCATCAACAATGGCGTCTATCATAGGCCCCTCGAAACCGATATAATATTCCGTCCAACCAGTCTGCCGCAACGGGCGATAAGTATGCCATTGTCCGGGAAACAATACCATCAGCCGACCTTTACAAACTTGCTTTTCAGAGGTAGAATCAGATGAAAACAAACCACGCCCCTTGGTAATATATACCAATTGATACTCACGAAGCACTCTTCCTTTTTCTGCATTAAAAAAGTAACCGGAAGGATGCTCTTTCAACGGATAAGGTGAATCAGGAGGAATGGATTGATAGCCGACGGTATTTACCCACAGACCGAATTTACGATCCATGTCATTTACAATCAGATATTTAAATTCTAATCCCAAACTATTATCCTCGATCATACCGATGTGTTTTCATGTAATTGAGTTGGACAAAAATAGGAATTATTTTCAGAAAAACACCACAGATTACACAGATTTACACAGATTTAATTCTTAAATATCGGCTTCCGATTAGAAAATAATCTGTGTAAATCTGTGTAATCTGTGGTGAAAAGAACTTCCGCAAAAACTAACTTTAGAAAGCTTTGCGATATAGAGCTTCGATATCTGCTACCGAAGTAGGACGAGGATTACCGCCTGTGCAAACATCATTGAAAGCAGCTACAGCCAGTGCAGGAATATCTTCTTCCTTCACATTGATTTCATGTAATTTCTGCGGTATATTGATACTGGCAGAAAGTGCTTTCACTGCCTCAACAGCCGCTTTTACTCCCTCGGCTTCACTCATTCCGGTAGTGTCCACTCCCATTGCTTTCGCAATATGGATATATTTCGGAGCTGCCGGAGATTCAGCATTGTATTCCATCACATACGGCAACAATAAGGCATTGGCTACCCCATGAGGAGTATCATAGAATGCACCTAACGGATGCGCCATCGAATGAACAATTCCTAAACCGACATTCGAGAATCCCATACCGGCAATATATTGTGCCTGTGACATAGCTTCGCGGGCTGCCACATCTTTACCATTATCCACAGCTGCTTTCAAGTTTTGAGCAATCATTTCAATGGCTTTCAATTCGAACATATCGCTCATTACCCAGGCACCCGGAGTGATATAACTTTCGATGGCATGAGTCAAAGCATCCATACCGGTAGCTGCAGTCAGTCCTTTTGGCATTGAGTACATCAGTTCAGGGTCTACGATAGCTACGGCAGGAATGTCGTTCGGGTCTACACAAACCATTTTCTTGCGGGCATCTTCATCAATAATCACATAATTGATCGTTACTTCGGCAGCTGTTCCGGCAGTAGTAGGCAGCGCGAAAGTAGGCACCGCTTTGTGTTTGGTATCGGCTACCCCTTCCAGAGATTTCACGTCTGCAAAATCCGGATTGTTCACAACAATACCGATTCCTTTGGCAGTATCGATGGAAGAACCGCCGCCCAAAGCAACGATAAAATCGGCTCCGGAAGCTTTGTATGCCGCCACACCGTTTTGTACATTTGCAATCGTAGGGTTCGCTTTTACATCACTATAAAGTTCGTAAGGAATCTGATTTTCATCAAATACTTTAATGATTTCGGCAGCCACACCAAACTTGATAAGATCTTTATCCGTTACAAAAAAGGCTTTCTTAAAGCCACGTCTGGCTGCTTCCACAGCAATGACACTACGGCATCCGGCACCGAAGTACGAAGTTTCGTTTAAAATAATGCGATTCATGGTTATCTATTTGTTTAAAGGGTTAACCGCAGCACCTTCCAGGGTAGAAAATGCCACGGTTTCTAAAGTAATTAAAATCAATGACTAGTATAAATCTTATTTAGGAAGATTGAAAGCTACTGACATTTCTTTCATCTGTTCCTGACTCATACCATCCGGTTCGAAGCCCATATTTTTAGCTGCGATATAAATCAGAGCCGACTTATTGAGTACATCAATCTGATCGAATGCCTGCATCGCATCGCAATCCACTGCAAATACGCCATGTTTCTCCCACATCACCACATCGTAATCCTGCAATTCTTTGATGGTAGCTTCAGCCAATTCCACCGAGCTAGGTAATTTATAAGGAATGATACCCAAACCACGCGGGCAGAATGCCTTTGTTTCAGGAATCATACTCCACAACAGATTGGTAGCCACATCTTTTTCCAGAAATTTCGGACAATGTGTCATGGCAATCAGTTCAATCGGGTGTGTGTGTACAGATGCTTTATAAGGAGAGTTTTTGCTCAATAGGTCATTGTGTACGCTCAAGTGAGAAGGTAATTCCGATGTCGGGGCTACAGCCTCATCCGCAATAATCACATAGCTGGCACAGTCATCCAGAATACGGATTACCGAACCATTTTCCATCGGCCAGCGGGCTAAATCACGCATGCGTTTATTAGTTCCCTTGCAGTAGAAATAGCAGCCTTTCAGATAAGGAAGAGTCACACCGATAGATTTTACTTCGCTGATCGGCTTCATCTGACGGATTTCATCGTCTACAAACTCTGTGATATTAACAGTGATATTACCACCATTACGTTCAGCCCATCCTTTCTGCCACAAGTATCCGGCAACTTCTGCTACCTTGTTTACTTCTTTGGCAAGTGCCGGACGATTCTCTAAAATTGATTTCATTATATATATATTTTAATTAGGCACGGATTACATGGATTTTGCCGCAAGTTATAAAAAAACTGCGTAATCCGTGTAATCCGTTCTTGATTTTTTTAAAACAAATTTGGGAATACTAAAGAGAAGATAAGTACGATCAGACCAGCTATCAGCACAGTTATGGTCTTGTTTGACACCCCTTTCCATTCTTTCAGAATTATTCCCCAAACATTACTAAAGGTTACGTTCAATGCCATCAGGATACACCAGGAGAAAGCCAGTAACACCGGGCTTTCGGTGAGGAAGCTCTTACCCATTTCCAATCCGAAAAACTGCATATACCATAGTACACCAGCCAACGCACAGAACACTAGATTATTGCCCCACATTTTTCCTTTAGCATAGTCACCCATCGATTTATTAGCTACATTCTGTTGCAAACAGTAAGCTGCATTTGTCAGGAAGCCTCCAAGCGTAACTAGAAAGATAACCGGAAGACCGGCATAAAGTCCTTCCACTCCACCAGCCAAAGCGGCTTCTTTGATAGGTGTTCCCGCATCCAGTCCCAAAGCAAAGCAGGCACTCATGACACCAGCCAAAAGTGCAACCAGTAACCCTTTTGTCAATGCAAAGTCTTTTACGGCAGCACGTTTTTCTTCTTCACTCATGTTTTGCGCACGCAAGCTACCGGCATACCCGATAATAGCAATACCTGCCAACGTGATGCAAACACCCAACAAAAGAATCAGCCCGTTACCTTCAAACAAGTTTGTACCGGCAAAAAGAGCCGGAAGAAGGGTACCGAAACCGGCACAAGTACCCAGTGAGATACTCTGTCCGAGCGCAACACCCAAATAGCGCATGGAAAGTCCGAAAGTCAACCCTCCTACTCCCCACAATATACCATAAAAGATGCTCATTCCAGCACCTCCTGCTCCCCACAAGTCGAACAAACTGCTCTCTTGGGGTACACCCAGTAGTGAACCCAGGAACGGGAACACTAACCAGGCAAATACACCTTGTATTAACCAGAAGCTTTCCCAGCTCCATTCTTTTACCTTTTTGATAGGTACATAAGAACTGGACTGGCAAAAGCTACCGATGGCTATAATCAATAAGCCGATTAAGATTTCCATAACTTATCGTTTAGAAGTTACTTCGGCTTCGTACTTTTCAATTTCTGCGATGAAATCTTCACCAACAGGAACATTGTTCTTCAAGCAGAACATATCCCAAACTGCATTCCAAGGAAGCGCCTTTTCTTCTTCGAGCAAAGCCAGACGTTGGAATCCCTGTCCGTTTGCTTCGTATTCGCGCAACTTGGCAATCGGTTCGAGCAGAGCACGAGTCATACATTTCTGTGCGGCACGACTACCGATTACGTATGCACCAATACGGTTGATAGATGCATCGAAGTAGTCAAGACCATAATGTACACGGTCCAAAGCACCGCAGCGAACGATTTCGCTGAACAGTTCCATTGTCGGATCATCCATGATAGTAACATGGTCTGAATCCCAACGAACCGGACGGCTCACGTGCAACATCAATTCAGGCACATAAAGCAACAGTGAAGATACTTTATCAGCTACACTTTCTGTTGGATGGAAGTGACCGGTATCCAGTGTAATCATCTTGTTACGAGAAGCACCATAACCGATATAGAAGTCATTAGAACCCACTGTATAGCTTTCCAGACCGATACCGAACACCTTAGATTCGATACAATCCTTCATATTCTTATATTCGGTAGCGAAGATCTGATCCAAAGAATCTTTCAACAATGCACGATATTTCATCCGATTTACCGTAATATCCTTGCTTCCGTCATGTACCCAAAGATTCATGATACACGGATCCCCTTGTGCCTTACCCATTTCTTCCGCAACGGCACGACAGCGTTTGGTATGTTCAATCCAGAACTGACGGATGCCTTCATCAGGATTAGAAAGAGACAAGTCACCTGATTTCGGATGAGAGAAAGAAGTAGAGTTGAAATCGAGCTTCATGTTATGTTCTTTACCCCATTCGATCCAGCTCTTGAAATGTTCCGGTTCTACCTGGTCACGGTCTACCACCTTACCCTGGAAATCTCCATAGATTTCGTGCAGGTTCAGACGATGAGTACCCGGAATATAAGAAGCAGCTTTCAAAATGTCAGCACGCAATTCATCAATATTACGAGCTTTGCCCGGATAATTACCGGTTGCCTGAATACCTCCGGTCAATGAGCCGGCCTGTACTTCAAATCCTGCAACGTCGTCAGCCTGCCAGCAGTGAAGTGACAAATGAAAATCCTGCATCGTTTTCAATACTTGTTCGGTGTCCACACCTACTGCTGCATAACGTTCCACAGCAATCTCATACGCTTTCTGAATCAGTTCTTCTTTTTTCATGATATTCTATTAGTTTTAAAAATGATTATTCTGTCGATCGTTCTATTTATTTCCGAACGCAATTTTTAAAATGGATATAAGCCGCATCCCAAGCTTCCGTGTCTTGTGGTTGATAAGTCTTCAACGGGATAGAACGGTTAATTAACTGCCGCATACCGGCAACATCCGTCGCTTCGCCTGCCGCCATGGCCTGAATCATCACATTACCGATGGCTGTTGCTTCAGATGGACCGGCTACCACAGGAATTCCTATCGCATTGGCAGTAAACTGGTTCAGCAAATCATTCCGGCTACCTCCGCCAATCACGTGCAATGTTTCAATCGGACGGGGAGAAAGTGAACGCAAATTCTCCAACACCTGGCGATAACGCAAAGCCAAACTTTCAAAGATGCAACGCACTACTTGTCCGCGTTTCTCGGGAACCGACTGTCCGGTAGCCCGGCAATATTCTGTAATAGCTTTTTCCATGTCCGCAGGATTCGCGAAACAGTCATCATCCGGATTAATCAGACTACGGAACGGTTCACAAGCATCCGCCTCACTGATTAATTCAGGATAACTTGTATCTCCCCAATTCAGACGGCAACGTTCCAGCAACCACATTCCACAGATATTCTTCAATAGACGGATAGTTCCTTCCACACCACCTTCATTGGTAAAGTTCAACGCTTCCGTTTCGGCATTAATCACCGGAGCATCCGTTTCAACTCCCATCAGTGACCAGGTTCCGCTACTCAAATAAGCAAAGTTGCGATCCAATGCCGGAACGGCAGCAACAGCAGAACCGGTATCATGGCCGGCTACTGCAATTACAGGAATTGCCCCCAGTCCGGTTATCTTTTGCACTTCTTCCGTCAATACTCCCACCTTTTCACCCGGAAATACAAAACGTCCGAAATTCTTTTCACTCAAACCTACTGCTTTCAGCAACTCCGGTTCCAAACGGCGTGTTTGAGCATTTACCAGCTGCGCTGTCGAAGCAATTGTATATTCCGTCACCATCTCTCCGGTCAGCATATAACTTAATGCATCCGGCATAAACAGAATTTTATCTGCCGCCTCCAATGCGCTGTCGTGATTGCGACGTAAAGTATCTAATTGAAAAAGTGAATTAAAATTCATAATCTGAATACCCGTTTTGCCATAGACTTCACTACGCGAAATACGGGAAAAAAGAGCTTCCGGTGCACCTACCGTATGAGGATCACGGTACGCGTATGGTTGACGAAGCAGGTTACCGTCTTTTCCGACGCATACAAAATCCACTCCCCAGGTATCAATACCGATAGAAGCAATGGATTCGCCACGATGAGCCACCAACTTCAATCCGTCAATAATATGACGATATAATGCATAAATATCCCAATAGAAATGTCCACCCACTTCAATCAGGTGGTTAGGAAAACGATTAATCTCTTCCAGATTTAATCCGCCTTCGATGAAAGTTCCTAAGATTGTACGGCCGCTCGTTGCGCCCAGGTCGACTGCAAAAAAGTTTTGTTTCATGGTATTCTGTCTATATATTTAAGGTATCCATTTACCTACATGGCAAAGATAGGCGATTCCCTCCTCCCTTTCCTTATGTATTTTGATTGAAAGGGTATACATTTTGACACAAAACAAAAAAGCAGACTCTCACCGTTTAGCATATTTTTCACTTTTATGCAAAAAAACTTTGGTTTTATGCATATTTTCTCCAAAATAATGCATACTTTTGCGCCATTCTTAGAATAATTATACAATGAAGAAGAAAGCAAATCGGTTAGACGCCATCAAAATGATTATCTCAAGCAAGGAGGTCGGTTCGCAGGAAGAACTGTTGCAAGAGCTGAACCGCGAAGGCTTCGAACTGACACAGGCCACCCTCTCCCGCGACTTGAAACAATTGAAAGTAGCCAAGGCTGCCAGTATGAACGGGAAGTACGTATACGTACTGCCGAACAACATTATGTATAAACGTTCTACCGACCAGAGTGCCGGTGAAATGTTACGTAACAACGGATTTATCTCTTTACAGTTTTCCGGTAACATTGCCGTTATCCGCACCCGTCCCGGTTATGCGAGTAGCATGGCGTATGACATCGACAACAATGAATTCAGTGAAATTCTGGGAACCATTGCCGGTGACGATACAATCATGTTGGTGTTGCGTGAAGGAGTTGCCATCAGCAAAATACGTCAGCTTCTGTCACTCATCATTCCCAATATCGAATAATTATACCTATTATTATATAATAAAGAAATGGACACTCAACAAATAGATGTTATGGTAGCCGACGCCTCACATGAGGTTTACGTTGACACTATTTTGGAAACTATCAGAAATGCTGCCGCCGTACGAGGAACAGGAATTGCGGAACGTACACACGAATACGTAGCGACAAAGATGAAAGAAGGTAAGGCGATTATTGCTCTTTGTGGCGATACTTTTGCCGGATTCACCTACATCGAATCATGGGGAAACAAGCAATACGTGGCTACTTCCGGTCTGATCGTTCATCCCGATTTCCGTGGATTAGGACTGGCAAAACGTATTAAACAAGCTTCTTTCCAACTGGCACGTCTCCGATGGCCGAAAGCAAAAATATTCAGTCTGACCTCCGGAGCAGCTGTCATGAAGATGAACACCGAACTGGGTTATGTGCCTGTCACCTTCAACGAACTGACAGACGACGAAGCTTTCTGGAAAGGATGCGAAGGATGTATCAACCATGATATTCTGGTAGCGAAAAACCGCAAGTTCTGCATCTGCACAGCCATGCTGTACGATCCGACAGAGCCGCGGAACATTAAAAAAGAACAAGAAAGAAATAACATTTAAAAGATACAGCACTATGGAAGAAAAGAAGAAAAAAGTAGTGGTGGCATTCAGCGGCGGACTGGACACATCGTTCACCGTCATGTACCTCGCCAAAGAAAAAGGTTACGAAGTATATGCAGCTTGTGCCAATACGGGTGGTTTCAGCGAAGAACAACTGAAAACAAACGAAGAAAATGCTTATAAACTGGGAGCAGTGAAATACGTGACGCTGGACGTTACCCAGGAATACTACGAAAAGAGCCTGAAATACATGGTTTTCGGAAATGTGCTGCGTAACGGTACTTATCCTATTTCTGTTAGTTCCGAACGTATTTTCCAGGCATTGGCCATCGCACGCTATGCCAACGAAATCGGTGCGGATGCCATCGCACACGGTTCTACCGGAGCAGGGAACGACCAAATCCGTTTCGACATGACTTTCCTCGTACTGGCTCCCAATGTGGAAATCATCACATTGACCCGTGACATGGCATTGAGCCGTCAGGAAGAAATTGATTATCTGAACAAACATGGTTTCAGCGCGGACTTCACCAAACTGAAATACTCTTATAATGTAGGTTTGTGGGGTACTTCTATCTGTGGTGGCGAAATTCTCGACTCCGCGCAAGGACTCCCGGAAACAGCCTACCTCAAACATGTTGAAAAAGAAGGCAGCGAACAGCTCCGCCTGACTTTCGAAAAAGGGGAACTGAAAGCTGTCAACGACGAGAAGTTTGACGACCCGATCAAAGCCATCCAGAAAGTGGAAGAAATTGGTGCAGCATACGGTATCGGCCGTGACATGCACGTGGGTGATACAATTATCGGTATCAAAGGCCGTGTAGGATTCGAAGCAGCTGCTCCGATGTTGATTATCGGCGCCCATCGCTTCCTTGAGAAATATACATTGAGCAAATGGCAACAATACTGGAAAGACCAGGTAGCCAACTGGTACGGTATGTTCCTCCACGAAAGCCAATACCTCGAACCGGTGATGCGTGACATCGAAGCGATGTTGCAGGAAAGCCAGCGTAACGTAAACGGTACGGCTATCCTCGAGCTTCGCCCTCTCTCCTTCTCTACCGTAGGTGTAGAATCGGAAGACGATCTGGTGAAGACTAAATTCGGAGAATACGGTGAAATGCAGAAAGGCTGGACAGCCGAAGACGCCAAAGGCTTTATCAAAGTCACTTCTACTCCGCTACGTGTTTACTATAATAACCACAAAGACGAAGAGATATGATTAAAGCAGGAATCATTGGTGGCGCAGGATATACAGCAGGCGAATTAATCCGTCTGCTGCTCAACCATCCGGAAACTGAAATCGTATTTATCAACAGCAGCAGTAATGCCGGAAACAGAATTACCGACGTACACGAAGGCTTGTATGGAGAAACAGATCTAAGATTCACCGACCAGTTACCTCTGGACGAAATCGATGTTCTCTTTTTCTGCACCGCCCACGGCGATACAAAGAAATTCATGGAAAGTCACAACATACCGGAAGACCTGAAGATTATCGACCTCTCGATGGACTACCGCATTATGAGCGACGACCACGACTTTATCTACGGCCTGCCGGAACTGAACCGCCGTGCCACTTGTACGGCAAAGCACGTAGCCAATCCCGGCTGTTTTGCAACCTGCATCCAGCTCGGTTTGCTTCCGCTTGCCAAGAATCTGATGCTGACGGATGATGTAATGGTAAATGCCATTACAGGAAGTACGGGAGCCGGAGTGAAACCGGGTGCTACCAGTCATTTCAGTTGGAGAAACAACAATATGAGTGTGTACAAAGCATTCGAGCACCAGCATGTTCCGGAAATCAAGCAATCACTGAAACAGCTGCAAAACAGTTTCGATGCGGAGATCGACTTCATTCCATACCGTGGAGATTTCGCCCGTGGTATCTTTGCAACGCTGGTAGTCAAAACCAAAGTAGCACTGGAAGAAATCGTTCGTATGTATGAAGAATATTATGCAAAAGACTCCTTTGTACACATCGTAGACAAGAATATTGACTTGAAACAAGTCGTTAATACTAATAAGTGCCTGATACATCTGGAGAAACACGGTGACAAACTATTGATTATCTCTTGTATCGACAATTTGCTGAAAGGCGCCAGCGGACAAGCGGTTCATAACATGAACCTGATGTTCAATCTGGAAGAAACCGTAGGACTACGTTTGAAGCCTTCAGCGTTTTAATGAAGAATGAAGAATTGCCACAATAGAACAAATTCATTATTGAATACAAAAAGCTATTCATTTGCACTTCGAATTGTACAAATGACTAAATATCTTCGAGAAATGAAACAAGAGTTCATCCTCAGCAAACAAATTCTTCGTTCCGGCACTTCTATTGGAGCTTCAATTCGAGAATCCGAATTTGCCCAAAGCAATGCTGACTTCATTAATAAACTAAGTATATCATTAAAGGAAGCTAATGAAACCGACTATTGGTTGAATCTTTTAAAAGATTCAGATTATATCGATTCTAATGCTTTTAATAGTATGGAGATTGATTGTGGAGAACTCATAGCTCTGCTTGTTTCTTCAATCAAAACTGCCAAAAATAATCAAATGAACCATGAAGTAACCTAATTCTTCATTCTTCATTCTTAATTCTTCATTTAATTATTATGAAATTATTCGACGTATATCCTTTATATAACATCAACATTGTCAAGGGCGACGGTTGCAAGGTATGGGATGAGAACGGAACAGAATATCTGGATCTCTACGGAGGTCACGCCGTTATCTCTATCGGACACGCGCATCCTCACTATGTAGCGATGATCAGCAACCAGGTAGCTAAACTTGGTTTCTACTCAAACTCCGTCATCAACAAGCTCCAACAAAAGGTAGCCGAACGACTGGGAAAGATTTCCGGTTATGATGACTACAGCCTGTTCCTGATTAACAGCGGTGCCGAAGCGAACGAAAATGCACTGAAACTCGCTTCCTTCCACAACGGACGTACCAAAATCGTATCTTTCAATAAGGCGTTTCACGGACGTACGTCTCTGGCGGTAGAAGCGACTCAAAATCCTTCCATCATCGCTCCTATCAACAATAACGGTCATGTCACCTATCTCCCGCTCAACGACATTGAAGCGATGAAACAGGAATTGTCTAAAGGCGACACATGTGCTGTTATCATTGAAGGAATACAAGGGGTAGGCGGTATCAAGATACCGACCACCGAATTTATGCAGGAACTCCGCAAAGCTTGCAGCGAAACAGGAACGATCCTGATTCTCGATGAAATTCAGAGCGGATACGGACGTAGCGGTAAATTCTTCGCCCATCAATATAATGACATCAAGCCGGACCTCATCACTGTAGCCAAAGGTATCGGCAACGGTTTCCCGATGGCAGGTGTCCTAATCAGCCCGATGTTTAAACCGGTATATGGTCAATTGGGAACTACCTTCGGTGGAAACCATCTGGCATGCTCGGCAGCACTCGCTGTGATGGACGTCATTGAGCAAGAAAATCTGATAGAAAACGCAAAGGTAGTAGGCAACTACTTACTGGAAGAACTGAAGAAATTCCCGCAAATAAAAGAGGTACGCGGACGCGGACTCATGATCGGACTCGAATTCGAAGAACCCATCAAAGAACTACGCAGCCGCCTCATCTATGATGAGCATGTATTTACCGGAGCAAGCGGTACGAATGTACTTCGACTGTTACCTCCTCTCTGTCTTACTATGGAGGAAGCAGAAGACTTCCTTGCCCGGTTCAAGAAAGTACTCCGCTCATTTGATTAATAAACAGCCAACGATAAAAGCAGCCTTTATTAGAAATTTATTTCTTATTCCGGCTGCTTTTTGTTTTTTCGTAATTAACTGTTACCTTTGCCTTTAACAACTCATTAAAAATAAGCGTATATGAAAATAGCCATTATCGGTGCAGGAAACATGGGCGGTTCAATAGCCCGTGGCCTGGCAAAAGGAAGTCTGATAGACGATTCGGACATCATTGTGTCCAATCCGAGTGCCGGAAAACTAGAGAAACTGAAAAAGGAATTTCCGGGTATCTCTATCACCAACAGCAATGTGGAAGCTGCCACAGGCGCAGATATTGTCATCCTTGCTGTCAAACCGTGGTTTATGGAACCGGTGATGCGCGAATTGAAACTGAAAAGCAAACAGATACTCATCTCCGTAGCTGCCGGCATCAGTTTTGAAGAACTGGCTCATTATGTCGTAGCACCGGAAATGGCCATGTTCCGCCTGATTCCGAACACCGCTATCAGCGAACTGGAAAGTATGACGCTTGTTGCCGCCCGCAATACGAACGATGAACAAGACAAATTCATCCTCCGGTTGTTCAGCGAGATGGGAACAGTGATGCTTATTCCCGAAGATAAAATAGCGGCAGCCACCGCATTGACCTCCTGCGGTATCGCTTACGTATTGAAATACGTTCAGGCAGCCATGCAAGCCGGAATCGAAATGGGACTTCGTCCCAAAGATGCCATGCAGATGATAGCACAATCCTTAAAAGGAGCAGCCGCACTGATTCAGAACAACGACACCCACCCCAGCGTAGAAATCGACAAGGTCACCACTCCGGGCGGAATCACAATCAAGGGGATCAATGAACTGGAACACAACGGATTCACCTCCGCTATCATCAAAGCCATGAAAGCCTCCAAATAATACCATAGAATTATTAATCATAAAAATACGAACCACTTGTATGAATGAACAAATTAAACAGATCGCAGAACGCCTCCGCGGATTACGTGATGTACTGGAACTGACCGCAGAGGATATCGCCCGCGACAGCGACATCTCTGCCGAAGAATACCGACTTGCAGAAACCGGAGACTACGATATCTCTGTCAGCATGTTACAAAAAATAGCCCGCACGTATAATATAGCTCTCGACGCCCTGATGTTTGGTGAAGAGCCTAAAATGAGCAGCTACTTCGTGACCCGTGCCGGCAAAGGAGTCAGCATCGAACGTACCAAAGCTTATAAATACCAATCACTGGCTTCAGGATTCATGAACCGTACCGCCGATCCGTTCATCGTCACTGTTGAACCGAAAGCAAACGACGAACCAATCCATTATAACCAACATAACGGACAAGAATTCAACCTTGTCATCGAAGGACGTATGCTTATCAACATCGAAGGCAAAGAAATCATCCTCAACCAAGGCGACAGTATCTATTTTAACTCTAAACTTCCACATGGCATGAAAGCGCTCGATGGCAAAACAGTACGTTTTCTGGCAGTAATTATGTAATAATAAAAAAATGAAGAATGAAGAATGAAGAATGAAAAATGAAGAATGAAGAATTATGTTGCACTGTATAAATAATACGCATGGAAAAATTCTTCATTTTTCATTTTTCATTCTTCATTCACATAATCCATAACATCATGGTAGAAAGATTTTTATCACAGACCTCTTTCAATTCGCAAGAGGATTTTATCAAAAACTTGAAAATAAACGTCCCGGAGAACTTCAACTTCGGCTATGACGTAGTAGACGCCTGGGCTACCGAACAACCTGACAAGAACGCTTTACTCTGGACAAATGACAAAGGCGAAAGTCGCCAATTCTCATTTGCCGACATGAAACGCTCTACGGACATGACCGCTTCTTACTTCCAGAGTCTGGGTATCGGCCGTGGCGACATGGTGATGCTGATTCTGAAACGCCGTTATGAGTTCTGGTATAGCACCATCGCTCTTCACAAACTAGGAGCAACTGTCATTCCGGCTACTCACTTGCTGACCAAGAAGGATATTATCTATCGCTGCAACGCTGCCGACATCAAAATGATCGTAGCTGCCGGCGAAGGAATCATCCTGCAACATATCAAAGATGCTCTTCCCGAATGTCCCACGGTTGAAAAGTTAGTCAGTGTCGGTCCGGAAATCCCGGAAGGCTTCGAAGATTTCCATCAGGGTATCGAAAATGCTGCTCCGTTTGTACGTCCGCGCCATGCGAACACTAACGACGACATCTCTCTGATGTATTTTACTTCCGGCACTACCGGTGAACCTAAGATGGTGGCACATGACTTTACTTATCCGTTAGGTCATATCGTTACCGGTAGTTTTTGGCACAACCTGGACGAGAACAGTCTTCACCTCACCATTGCCGATACCGGCTGGGGAAAAGCGGTATGGGGCAAACTCTACGGACAGTGGATTGCCGGAGCCAATATCTTCGTCTACGACCACGAGAAGTTTACCCCGGCAGCTATTCTGGAAAAAATCCAGGAATATCATGTCACCTCTCTCTGTGCACCTCCTACCATCTTCCGGTTCTTGATTCACGAAGACCTGACAAAGTACGACTTGTCTTCACTTAAATACTGCACCATTGCCGGAGAAGCATTGAACCCCGCTGTATTTGAAACTTTCAAGAAGCTGACGGGTATCAAACTGATGGAAGGTTTCGGACAAACAGAAACAACCCTTACCATCGCCACCATGCCTTGGATGGAACCGAAACCGGGAAGCATGGGGCTTCCGAATCCTCAATATGATGTAGACTTGATCGACCATGAAGGCCGCTCTGTTGAAGCGGGTGAGCAAGGACAAATTGTAATCCGCACCAGCAAAGGTAAACCTCTCGGACTTTTCAAAGAATACTACCGGGATGCGGAACGCACTCACGAAGCTTGGCACGATGGTATTTATTACACCGGCGATGTTGCCTGGAAAGACGAGGATGGCTACCTTTGGTTTGTCGGTCGTGCAGACGACGTAATCAAGAGTTCCGGTTACCGCATCGGCCCATTCGAAGTGGAAAGTGCGTTGATGACTCATCCGGCTGTTGTGGAATGTGCTATTACCGGAGTACCCGACGAGATTCGCGGCCAGGTAGTAAAAGCTACGATTGTTCTATCCAAAGACTATAAAGCACGTGCCGGAGAGGAACTGATTAAGGAATTACAGAACCACGTGAAGAAAGTGACTGCTCCTTATAAATATCCGCGTGTCATCGAGTTCGTAGAAGAGCTACCTAAAACAATCAGCGGTAAGATCCGCCGGGTGGAGATTCGCGAAAACGATAAGAAGTAAATTATAAACAACTCTAATCAATAGAAGAACGATATTACAGATGATGTAATATCGTTCTTCTCATATCTACCCAACAATAAAATTCAACAGAAATAATATGATAGTTCCTGTTTATTTAAAACTCTCTTTTTTCCAATAATTATGTCCTTCAATAATATGACTGTTATTAGCTTTATAAAAATCCTTCACAGGAGTCATCTGAAAACAATTATTAATAATAGCATTATCGACATCTTCAAAAGTAACAATCGGGTGTTGGTTTACAGGATACTTCGATCTAACATTATTCAGAACAATCTGCTTACACTTACTGAATTGCCACGGTGAACCAGTCTGCGAAGAGAAATCCACATTATCAAAACGAATATCTTCAGCAATATCAACTATAAATCCAACCTCTGCCTTCATATTAATATTTGAAAAGGACAAACCTTGTACAGGCATTTCTTCAATCCCTTTAATATAACCAATTTGCTTGATATCAGAACCTGTGATATTACTCAAATGAATGTTCCGGAAAACAGGAGTCCGTTCACTGACAGGTTCCACTTTTGATTCTTTATCATAGAACAAATCAAAGATGAAGGCATTCCGCTGAATATTCTTCATGACGATATTATCTACCCGAAGCTCTTCAACAACTCCTCCTCTCCCACGAGAAGATTTCAAGCGAATACCGGAATCCGTACCATCGAAAACACAATTAGAAATTGTCACTCTCCTTACACCGCCTGACATTTCACTACCAATAACTACCCCTCCATGACCGGAAAGCATAACACAATTAGTTATCGTTATATTTTCACATGCCTTTCCATATTTCCGTCCATCAGCATCACGCCCCGATTTAATTGTAATACAATCATCCCCTACACTAATAAAACAATCAGAAATACGCACATTCCGGCAAGAAGAAGGGTTTATTCCATCCGTATTGGGACCTTTTGGGTCTTTTGAAGGGTTATATATCGTCACTCCATGCACTGTTACATTATCACAAAAAGCCGGATTTATGGTCCAAAAAGGAGAATTGACAATTTTCACATTCTCTATCAACACATTGTTACATTCATAAAACTGAATAAAAGGAGGCCGAAACATACGACGCTCTAAAGAAGGTTTATAATAATCCGAAATTTCCAGTTCTTCATTAGCCTCTTCCCACATTCGTTGTAGTTTATTCAAAGCAGGCAATTTTCCTCCGTTCTTTTTAATCAGCTCCCGTGTTTCTTTCTCCCAGCTCCACCATTTGAATCCATTACCGTCCAACGTTCCACGCCCGGTTATAGTCAAATTCTCCGCATCATGCGCATAAATCAGGGGAGACAAAGTATTCATCACTGTACCTTCCCAACGAATCTTCACAAAAGGAAGATAATCTTCAAAACGATCTGAAAAACGAAGAACAGCTCCGGACTCCACATACAAAGTTATATTATTTTTCATGTAGATAGTGGCTGTCAAATAAACACCTGCCGGGAAATAAATAGTTCCTCCACCTTCAGAAGATGCTTTTTCAATCGTTTGGTTTATTAACTCCGTACAAGATTCAATACCTCGGGGATCAGCTCCAAGCTCCTTCATATTAAAGGTACGAGACCATGCGGTTACGGCTATAACAAGTCCCACTACACAAATAAATAGACGTTTCATTTATAGTTTTCATTTAAAATTTTACCAGTTCTAATTGTCAAAACAAAAGTACGAGGTATCTTCTCCCCTTATAGGGTAATAATTGTGCTTGATAGAGGATAGACAGGTGGATTAAATATGCAAAAGCGTGCATTTTATGTTCAATCACTATTTTAAATTTCCTTTTTAATCCAGTTTTATTTATTTTTGCTCTACACATAATTTATAATATCATGAAGACACTCTATGTTTTCCTTTTATGCTTATACACCAGTCTGACTGTAGCAGCTCAACCTCTTTGCCAGATTAAACACTTCTCTGTCAATAATGGTCTTTCGCAAGGAGTAGTAGTGAATATAATGCAAGACAAAAAAGGATTTCTTTGGTTCGCCACCTGGAATGGCCTGAACAAATTTGACGGATACACATTTAAAAATTACAAAGCATTTCCGGGAGACGGCTGTACTTTAACGACTAACCGTTTCTCTTATATTACAGAAAGCAAAGACGGAGATATATGGTGCAAATCTTATGATAACCGTGCATATCTATTTGATATTCAGACAGAGAAGTTTATTGACATACTCCTTCCTATTGAATCATCCCTGCAACAAACCAACATAGTCAGCAATATCTATACCTTAAATAAAGGAATTACGTGGATCACCTGTGAACAAGGTTATGCTTTCAGAATCAATGAGCAAACCTGCAAAGAAGGAAAAGATATCATTTTATACAGCAGTTTCAACCAAAATTTAAAAGGAAACAAGATATTCGACATTTACGAAGATTCCGACGGGGACGAATGGATCATGACAGATAAGGGAGTAACCATCATCGGAAAAAAACGAATCAACAGCGATTATCCGTTCAAAATGGTCAAAGAATATAATAAGAGAATATATCTTATCTCAACTTCCGGAAAAATCGCAATATATGATCCCAAGAACGGAAATATAAAATTCCAGGAGCTACCATGTCCTGTCACAGATATCTATTCCATATCTTCCATTTCCCCTTCTAATGACAGGATCGGCTTAGGAACTGACAACGGATTTATAACATACGATACAGAAAAGAAAAAATTCCAGCATTTTAATATACAGACAGCCACCCAGCCATCCAATGAAGCTCATTTTTTTTATCAGGACAAAACCGGAGAAGTCTGGATCTTTGCCAATACCTCCGGTGTGATAAAGCTAAATCTGCAAACAGGAGATAAACAGCACTTCACAGCTCCTATACAAAACCTGATCCAATATGAACGCGACAACCGATACATGATCTTTGAAGACCATGAAGGTACACTATGGATGAGTCCTCAAAAAGGGCATTTGTGCTATTATGATCGCGACAGTAATCAACTGAAACTATACTTTGCAGATGAAAACAATCCCGCTTCCCTATTTGCCCCCTCTATTCGTTATTATTATACCGACCGGCAACAGAATGTATGGATTACCAATGACCGGGGCGTAGACAAAATATCTTTCTATCCCAATAAATACAAAATACGCCCCATAGACAATGGATTGGAAATACGTGCTTTTCTTGCCGACAAACAGAAACGTCTCTGGGTTGCTTCCAAAAAGGGAAACGTCAGAATTTACCGTCCGGATGGGACATTAGAAGGCTACCTTTCTCCACAGGGTATAATCACCCCTCAAGAGGTTACTTTCGGAAAAAGTGTGTACTGTTTTATGGAAGATAAACAAGGAAATATATGGATGGGAACCAAAAAAGACGGCCTCATCCTTCTAAAGAAGAAAAATGAGCACTCCTATCTTTTACAACAATTCGTCCATCAGCCACAAGATACATACAGTTTAAGCAACAATAGTGTCTATAGTATTATTCAGGATAGTCATGACAATATATGGATCGCATGTTATGGAGGTGGCCTCAACCTATTATCACACGCCCCTGATGGTTCTACCAACTTTATCCATAGCGGCAACCGGCTGAAAAACTATCCTATTTCTACTTCACTCAAAATAAGACATATCGCAGAAGCCCCCAACGGAGTGTTATTGATTGGCACAACCAATGGTTTACTTACATTCTCCAATAAGTTCGATCAGCCTGAAGAAATTAAGTTCTATCACAGCAACCGTATCCCTAATGTAGATTCCAGCCTTAGCAGTAATGATGTCATGCAAATATTTACTGACAGTCGAAAAAACACTTATGTAATAACATTCACCGGAGGAATCAGCCAGATTATCTCTAAAAATCTACTCACGGAAGATATACAATTCAAAAGTTATACAATCAAAGACGGATTAGCTTCTGATTTGGTACTTTCAATGCTCGAAGATACTCAAAAACAATTATGGGTAATCTCCGAAAACACCATATCCAAATTCAATCCACAACAAGGAACATTTGAGAATTATGGAAGTAATTACTTTCAGAGAGAACTAAACCTCACCGAAGCAGTTCCCACACTAACCAGTCAAAAGAAAATCGTTCTCGGAACCAATCAAGGGATACTTGAAATCGACACAGAACAAATGAAAAAAAGTTCTTATGTACCTCCTATTGTATTTACCGGACTCAAAATACAAGGAAGTCAACTTCATGTAGCGCTTGATGACATAAAAGAACTGGAACTAAATCCTTCGGAACGTAATGTCACCTTTCAATTTGCAGCCATTGATTATGTAAATCCCGATGCCATCGAATACGCTTATCGCCTGCAAGGTCTGGAAGAAGAATGGAACGAAGCCGGTAATAACCGCTCTGCAACATACATAAATTTACCTGCCGGAGAATATCAACTGCAAATCCGTTCCAGCAATAGCGACGGAGTATGGACCGATAATATACGCATTCTCCCCATTCATGTTTTACCCACTTTTTGGGAAACATATTGGGCATGGTTATTCTATATTGTCATGTTCGTGTTATTCACTACTATCATTGTATACATTCTGTTCTATATCTACCGTTTGCGGCATCAGGTTGACTTGGAACAACATTTATCCAATATCAAATTACGCTTCTTCACTGATATTTCACATGAATTACGCACTCCTTTAACTTTAATATCCAGCCCTGTATCAGAAATTCTAGCGCATGAAACAATCTCTCCGACAGTTCGGGAACATCTAAATTTGGTACATAAAAACACAGAACGTATGCTTCGTCTGGTTAATCAACTACTGGATTTCCGCAAAATCCAAAATAAGAAGATGAAAGTGTTGGTAGAAAAGACAGAACTCGTTTCCCAATTACAGAAGATAATGGAAAGCTTCCACCTTATAGCAAAAGAAAAGAGAATTGATTTCCAACTTCAAACTAATACAGACAAAATATACGCATGGGTAGACCGTGACAAATTTGAAAAGATATTCTTCAATCTACTTTCAAATGCCTTCAAATATACACCGAACGGGAAGAAAGTAACGGTAAATATGATAACAGGTTCGGAGCAAGTCACCATCTCCGTATCTGATGAAGGCATTGGCATTGCTCCCGAAAAGCAACAATCCCTATTTTATCGATTTGAAACACTGGCACAATACAATATCCTGCAGCCCTCATCCGGCATTGGGCTTTCACTGGTACGCGAATTAATAGAATTACATCACGGAAATATCCAAGTGAGAAGCGAGCCGGGAAGTGGAAGTGAATTCATTGTCACACTTCCTAAGGAAGAAAAAGCATTTGCAGACGATCAACAAGCCGAATTTATTTTATCCGACAGTGACAATAATTCACCGACGATACAAGCTACTGAAGAAGATTCGGATAGTACATCCTTCAAGGCAGCATACGCAGAGAATGAAAATAAAACCGACGCAGAGGATGAAAAAACTTCCATTCTTATTGTCGAAGACAACAATGAATTACGTCATTTCCTATGGAATATCCTGTCAGAGACTTACACTGTTCTCGAAGCAGCAAATGGAAAAGAAGGATTAAAATATGCACAGCAGTACATTCCGGATCTGATAATCAGTGATGTCATGATGCCGGTCATGGATGGATTAGACATGGTGAAAGCAATCAAAGCCGATCATAACACCTGCCATATTCCTATTATATTACTATCAGCAAAATCTTCTTTAGATGATCGGATAGCAGGACTGGAACAAGGCATCGATGACTACATCACCAAACCATTCAGCTCTACGTACTTAAAAACCAGAATTTTGTCGCTGCTCCGTCAACGTAAACAGTTACAAGAGCTATATTTATCGAAACTGTCAGAGCATACTCAAGAAGAAGATCATATAAATGGGTGGGAGCCTTCACAACCTCAAGTGACTCCATACGATGAACAATTCATGCAACAAGTAATGGCGTTTATGGAGGAACAAATGGACAATACAGATATCACCATCGACGACTTCGCCAACAAACTAATGTTAAGCCGTACGGTATTCTACCGAAAATTAAAATCTATTGTTGGGCTGACTCCGGTAGATTTCGTATGTGAAATGCGCATCAAACGAGCCGCCCAGCTAATTGAAAAAAGTGAATACAGTTTCTCCCAAATTGCTTATATGACCGGTTTCAATGACCCGAAGTACTTTAGCAGGCGCTTCAAAAAAATCATGGGAGTCACTCCTACAGAATATAAAGAAAGAAAGGGAGATGCCTCATAAGCACCTCCCCTTTCCTTACCAGTTTTCTATATTCAATTACAATACACCTTTTTTACCTTGCGTTCCATATTGATTCACGGCAGATACCTTCAAAGCATAATTCATTTCCGACACCGGAAAAGAGGTATCAGTAGTCGTCCCGAGAATCTGTTCTCCATCATATACAATATATCCGATCGCATTTTTCACAGGATTCCATTTAAGAGTGCCTTGCTGATAAACCAGACTGCGCGGACTTCCTAATTTCTCCATCATAATACGCGGATTCCAGCCATCATTACCCGGAATCATATTTTCGTACGTATATTTGTCCGCCTCCTCTTTCGTTATAGTTGCCTGACAGGTACCCGATACTTCCTTACCGGTTTGGCGGTCTTTATATTGATATTCCGTTTTGCGTTTACTTAAATCCAACACATTACCCTGTGCATCACGACTATTGTATTCGGCAAAAATTCCGGGAACCGTTCCCATATTCGTCCATCCTTCATCAGCGACAGGGATAAGCATGATGGTATTGATATACACCGTCTTCGAATTATTATGCCATGGACGCCCCAACTTCAAACGTCCGTCAGCCGCTTCACTGTTTCCATCTATAGTGCAATTACGAAAAGCATAACCATATTTAGCATCTTTATGGGAAGGAGCCACTATTACTGCTCCACTCCGTACATTATAAAGCGTACAGTTTTCCAGCAACACATCACCACCACCATAAAAATAGTCTACCGCGCCTTCTATCCAGCAATCTTTCACATAGTGCCGACTGACATCATTATTGGCAGTCATCCAAGTATCTTGAAAAGAACGGAACTTACAATTATAAAAGGAAGCACAATCTGCCTGACTATTCATAGCCAAAGCCTGCGGACCATTATCTGATAAAACTCCCCAGTCATTCACATACGAAATGTTTTCCGTATAAAAGTGGTCTCCTTTTACCACCACTACCGATCCCTCGTATTTATAAACTGGAGAGGAAGGATTATGAACCGAGTGTTCCCAATAAGCTGTTTTTCCACCTATTTCTTTACCGGTCAGTTTACTACCAACATTCAAGTTTAAATGAATAATGGTCTTATCCTTATCCTGGCCTATTAAATGTACGTATGGCTTATTCTTAGGGATAATCACCTGCTCATTATACAAGCCATTCTTTATCAGAATCAACCAAGGTTTCGTCTGTCCGTCAGGTACAGCATTGATTGCTTCCTGAACCGTTTTATAATCTCCACTACCATCAACAGCTACAATAGCCTGATAAGGCGATGAGTCCGCCTGTGCATAAATCATTGCACAGGCACTCATCAATAAAATTGATAATACAATATTCTTCATGATATTCTTTATACCTAACAATTATAGGATCAATTAATACCAACGTGGATCACCAGCATTACCCGTTCCGGCGAACCCGGCTCCCGGTTTAATATGGAAATCACCGTTTAATGGATCAACGAACAAGTCATCCGAGCTTTGTTTTATTCTCGTTATTTCTTCAAACCTGTTATTGCCTTCCTGCAGGTCGGAGGTGATATAACAATTATCAGAGAAGTTCAAAATGTCATAAGCACCATTTCCACTATTCATTTTCTTTCCTTTGTTCGGACCGGAGAAAATCAAATTCCGCATTGTCGCAGATTTCGGAGAAGGCGGAGTACTTGCCGCATTATCGAAACGGAAAACTTTAGGCAATTCCTTCTTAGCATCCATAGAATTATAGAAAGTACAATTTTCCAATATCACATCACCGATTCCCCCTTTCACGTCCATCAACTGGTCACCAATATTAATCAATGTACTATTCGTTATAGAAACCTTTTCCAACTGATCGATATTTTTTCCGAAATTAATCATTCCATATCCGTCCGTACCAACTTCGGATATGACACAGTTATCAATCGTAATATCCGTCATGAACACACCACTTCCATCGCTAATACGAACAAGCGTACGTTTTATGTTCTGTATAGCACAGCCTGTGAATGAAATAGACTGGGCATAAGAACTATTTTTCCAATCCGTCATATAACTGGCCTCGCCATTTCCATTCAGGCAAACAAACTCGAATGACAGAGACTGTATCGGAGAAGCCAATGATATTTTATTAGTCACAATAAGCTGTGGACGATTATTTTCATTAGCTTCCGTACTGGTAAACAAAATATTATCCAATCCCGGAATCTTTAGTTCACTTACCTTATACACCGCCCCCGGAGTAAGTTGGACAGTTACATTGCTACATTCTTTCTCTTTCACAAAATTAGATAACAATGTACTTAAATCAATGACTCCGGTTTCCGTAGCCTCCACAAAAAGGATTTCGCTACCACCCAATCCCAGTGTCTTGAATACATACGAACCACGTAATGCATCATTATTATAAATCCGAACACGATAGGTCGCTCCATTCTCCAATTCGGAGAGTGTTTTTGAACAAGCCGCTATATCTTCCGAAGTCAAATCAATCTGTTTTTCCTCACCATATTTCGTATCCACCATTTGAGCCAACGTCAGATGAGTTACCCTGTTCGTTTCTTCCCATGTCAAGGTTGCGGAATTAGCTGTAACTTCCACTCCGGTAAATAATTGCTCATCCGGAGTTTTAAATGCTACACTGACATAAGTGCTTGCCTTTCCCTGCGCATCTTCTCCTTTCATACGAACAGAATATTGCGTAGAACCGTTGAACTCCTGAAACAAAGTACGATATTCCACCCTCATAGGCGTATTACTCTCTGAAAATACAGTCAATGTATCTTTCAGAATCGTATCTGTCCTTACATAATTTTCCGCATTAAACTCCAAGCTGTCCGTATAAAACTCAAAAATATAGACTTTTGCATTCACAATCTGCGAATATCTTAATGTAACCGAAGTCGCATCGGTAGCCGACTTATCGAACGTCAACGGACGGAACAAAGCATCATAGTTCTTATTAACTGTCCAGTCATTGGCATCGTCCTCACAGGAAGACATACCCACTATCAAAGCCAATAGTACATACAGGCATGCTCCGGATAATCTATTAACTAGTCTTTTCATCTTTTCCTACCATTAATTATTTATAACCATACGAATTAGAAACATACCCTTGCGTCTTATTGACATCCTCATAATAAATAGCGAATACATGGCGATAATTACACACTCCATTACCAACAGAATATTTACGGAACTCCGCTTCGGCTTCACCGCCCCAGTTCAGCCTGCCAAACAAATTCGAATAGTCGTAAGACGCATTCAGCCCTGTACCGCAAACCAATATTCTAGCCATTGTTTTCACATAATTAGTATTCAGGGTTGCATTTATATCACCATCCTTATTCAATGTCACCTGCATACTGATCCAGTTGCACTCATACTGTCCTTTTGATGTAGAAGCAGTACCGG
The DNA here is from genome assembly GCF_020982715.1 of Bacteroides sp. 1_1_30. Classification (NCBI taxonomy): domain Bacteria; kingdom Pseudomonadati; phylum Bacteroidota; class Bacteroidia; order Bacteroidales; family Bacteroidaceae; genus Bacteroides; species Bacteroides sp. 1_1_30. The sequence continues at coordinate 37,621 of NZ_JAJKHN010000018.1, read as the reverse complement.
TTCCCATATCCTCATTGAAGTTAACAGACGACATATCAATGTATTCCGGATTATCAGAGTCTTCATATTTATAATAGATTTTTCTCGGTATTTCATCCACTTGATAAGTCTTCCCGAAAATAGTCACCGGCTTGTAGTCATACAACATACAAAGACCTATTTTCATCTCTTCTATTTTCTCCGCCAACAATCCCCAACGTGTCAAATCCTGACGACGAATAGATTCACAACCAAACTCCCATGCCCGTTCATTGACAATAGCCGTGAAGAAATCCGCGTCATACTGCGTGATTTCGGGAGCACCAGTACCAAATGCTCTTTCACGAACCTTTTCCAAAGCCTGTCGGGGAGACATACCGGCAATCGGACTAACTGCATCCGGCCCTGTCAATACATTTTGAGCCTCCGCAAACATCAGGTAAATATCTGAATACCGCATCAAAATCCAGTTGATACCAGTAGCAATACGTGAATTAGCTTTCGGGAAACGGACTTTCATATAATTATCAGTCATCCAATACCAACGCCATTTACCACAAGCCACTCCTAATGGATTACAGCGAATAACTTCCTTATTTTTTCCATTCTCATTGATATATTCCTGGAAAACACAAGTAACATCCCGACGGGTGTCTGCCGGATCAAATGAATAAAAATAGTAAGCAGTAGTAGCCGCATATCCTGCCCCTCCCATACCTTGGGTGGTATTAAAAACCCCTCTGTTCAGGTTGTATCCCATCGTGGCCCCCACATCTCCATTCTGTCCTTCACCAAAAGCGACTTCAAACAGGTTTTCATTATACTTGTTGTATTCCAGATGATTGACAGTAGACCAAATATTCTCATAACTGGGATCAAGCTCATGAGGATTATCAGTCGCTCCCAAAATCTCCGCACACTGTTTGGCAGCCAGCTCATAATAATCTTTCCAATTCTTAGGGCGACCGACGAAATATCCGTTCATTTCCGGAATGGTCGGATGATGTTCCACATCCAAGTCCGGAAACTGATTTCCATCCCGTACAGACCATCCTCCAGCAAATAGCGCTACCTTTGCCAGCAGTCCTTTGGCAAAACCTTTATTCATGCGTTCTACCGTATATGATTCTTCTCCCATCCAAGGCAGATATTCAATTGCCTCTTTCAAATCCTCTATGATATAATTATAAACAATATCACGATCCACTTTTCCTATATAGACATTTCCCAATCCGCTTTCAGACGCATGCTCTTTATATGGCACATCTCCCCAATAACGGATCAATTCAAAATAGCCTAACGCTTTTAGTGCTAATGCCTCTCCTAAATATCTACGCATGGCAGCCTTGTCCGAAGTAGATTGCATCAACGGTGACCGACGTATACCATCTACGATAGTAGTGGCGGATTCTGCCAGATAATAAAGTTTGTCCCATCTGGTATTCCGGTTATAATTATCGTCATAAAAATTGCCAGCACCTTCATCACGAAGTGTCGAATTATAGTTTTCCGTAGAAAACGCACCCGAGCCAACCTCCACGTCAGAAGCTCCCTGCCAGTTGACACACAGTTTCTGACCATATATATAGGTGTCCGTCATTGTCGCATATACACCCATCAGGGCTGCTTCCGTCAGAGCTGTCGATTTAAACAGATTCTCATCACTTGGAATAGAAGGACTTTCGGTATCCAAAAAATTATCCATACACGAAGTGCATAACACAGAGGAGGATAAAACCGCTAAAAATAGTTTCTGTATTTTCATTTTTCAAGTATTAAAAAGTAACATTAAGACCGAATACATAAGAATGTGCTTTCGGATATGCAGAATAATCCACACCCGGAGTCAAAGGGGTAGAACGTTGTGTGCTCACTTCAGGATCCTGTCCGGAATAAGCTGTCCAGCAAAACAGGTTATTGGCCGTAGCATACACGCGCAGGTTCTTGACTCCTAGCTTACGAGTCACAGTAACCGGAAGCGTATACCCTAACGTCAGGTTACTACAACGCAAAAAAGAGCCGTCTTCAATCGCCCAGTCCGTCACAAGCGTACGTCCCATCATAGGCATCCAGATAGAGGCTTTGGAATTGATTTCAACAAAGCGTTCCGGATTGGCGTCATTACCATACATTACATTGGCACCCGTTTCCGGATCAATAATCGACCAACGGTTTTCCAAACTCATAAAATCTCTGATATTATTATATTTACGATTCGTATGAGTGGATGCCATAATCTTATTGGCATTATATACTTTATTGCCATATGACCAGTTGAACATTGCCGCCAAGTCAAACCCTCTCCATGCAGCATTCAGCCCGAATCCGCCAATATGCTTTGGCTGTACACTACCGATCACTTTACGGTCATTATCCGCATCGATCACACCGTCATTATTCTGATCCTTCAGTTTGATAAAGCCAGGACCAAAGTTAGGCAGGTCATTAGAGAACAAAGCCCTGTCGTCTACTACCCCTTCATTCAGTATCCATTTTTTCGTATTCTCATCAAACGTAAAGTCGTCTACAGAATAAAAGCCCTCTACTTCGAAACCATAAATCTGTCCTACCGCCTGACCTACAATAGCACGAAAATCATCAGAGCCGATATCCGGTCGCCAGTTGGATTGCGCACTCAATACGGTTGCCGTTCCATCCAGTTTATTCACTATATTTTTATTGAATGATATATTGAAGTTAGCGCCCAGATAGAAATCTTTACTATTGATAATCGTTCCGCTAAGCGTAAGTTCAACTCCCCTGTTCGTACTGCGGCCTACATTCTGATACTGATATTCATATCCCGAATTTGAAGGAAGATCCATGCGTAAGATTAAATCTTTCGTTATATCATTATAGAAGTCAACCGTCACATTCAAACGGCTATTAAAGAGGCTGGCATCTATTCCCACATTAGAGGATAACTTCGTCTCCCAAGTCAGATTCTCGTTCCGCAAGGTGTTCTGCAATTTCAGGGCACTCTGTACTGTTTCATTCAGATAATATTGCCTATTGGCAGAAGATTCCATTTTATAATCCTGTCTCCAGTATGAATTGACACGCGCATTACCAACTGACCCGTAACTCACACGAAGTTTCAGATTATCCAGCCAGTCTTCCGTCTGCTTCATAAATTTTTCCTGGGAAATGCGCCATGCCAATGCCATACCCGGGAAAAATCCCCAACGGTTTTCAGGAGCGAACACATTCGTTCCGTCGGCACGGGCTGTAAAAGTGAACATGTACCGGTCTTTGAAAGCATAGTTTAAACGACCGAAGTAAGATGCCGTACGAGAAGGTTCACCAAGAGTGGTATACGTTGGTTGGGATTCTCCATAGTTCCACATAGCCAACACTTCGCTCGCCGTAAAATCCATAGGATAATATTTGGATGAGGCAATCATCTGATTTCTGTAATTACTCACCATTTCATGTCCGGCCATCAGATCAAGACGGTGATTCTTTTTCAGAGAGAACCGGTAACTCAATATGTTCTGCAAGTTCCATCGTGCACCTTTCTCATCCGTACGTTTGGCTACGGGCTGACCGGCATTGGAGCTCGACTCTCCGGTTTTCTTTAACCAGACATTATCGGTATAATTATAAGTGTAGGCGTAACTACCTTTCAGCTGATAAGTCAATCCTTTAACAATTTCCCAGTTAAAGCCGGCATTATAAGTCATAGAAAACTGGTTTTGCTTCTTATACTCATTCACCGTATTATATACAGGATCATTCAATGATGATAACAATGCATCATCCGAGTAATCAATTTCACCCCCCAAAGCATCTCCCGCATCTATACTTGCAAGGCTGTTGATTGGCGAGAAAAGAACGGCATCTCTCAATTTACCTCCATTGGTACCCGCACCGTCAATCACCATTCTAGTCAAACGGCTGGAAAACTCAAACTTCAATTTATTACTTAACTTTTTATCCATCTTCACACTCAAGTTATCCCTCACATAATTGGAGTTGAGCATAATGTACTTCTCATCATCCCGCGTATAACTCAAATTATAACGCAATGTGGCATCCGTTCCTCCTGTTATACCAACGTTATAGCTTTGTTTGAATCCGGTGTTTCCATATACTTTATCCTGCCAGTTCGTGCCTTCTACCGAACGATAAATATTGCGGTCGTCCCAACGTCCATACATCGAATTAATGCTACTGGTCAGAGAGGTGCCCGGATCAAGTTCTTTCTGATAACAGTAGTATTCGTAAGGTGAAAGTACCCCCGTCAGATTATACACATTACTGACACCCCAGTGAGCATTGAATGAGATTTCTGTTTTTCCCGCCTTACCGCTTTTTGTAGTAACAAGAATAACGCCGTTCGCACCTTTAGCTCCATAGATGGCGGTAGAAGAAGCATCTTTCAAAACATCAATGCTTTGAATATCACCGGGAGGAATATCATTGATATTACTCACCTGAAAACCGTCAACAATATATAACGGTGAATTGTCCTGGGTAATAGAACCACCACCACGTACTGTAATCTGGATTGTTGCATCGGGCGATCCATCAGTAGCCACTACATTCACACCTGCCAGTTTTCCTGTAATAGCCGCAGCCGCAGAAGTTATCGGAATATCCTTCAAAACCTTCTCACTCACTGAAGAAATCGCACCGGTCAAATCTCCGCGGCGTGAGGTTCCGTACCCTACCACTACCACTTCGTCCAAAGTCTGATTGTCTTCTTCCAACACAACTTTCAGATGTTTGCCCGGTTTCACAGTCGCAACAACTGATTTCATTCCTACAAAACTAATTTCCAACTTTGTTGCATCTTCGGGAACAGACAAAGTGAAATTTCCATCCAAGTCGGTAATTGTACCGACGGAAGACTTTTTCAACACCTTCACACTAGCACCAATAATAGCATCGCCGTTGGTATCCACCACCGTTCCTTTCACAGATACCTTCTGTGCATATACTGTTGTCGCCGTTATAAAGCACAAGAGCAAGCAACATATATACGCAAAGCATCTTCTCAAAAATAAATGTCTTTGTACATCCATAGTATTATCTTGATTAATTTGTTTCATTTTTGATGTTACAAAAGTCACACTTTTACATCTGTTTTCCACTCATTATTTATGCAAAAGCGTGGACTTTTTATATAGAATGTCTTATTTTACTGTAACAATAATCACCTCTCCTTCGCGTGTATCCACATCATACAAATAAGTATCACGTAATGCCACTCCTTTTAAAGGCGCTTTTTCACTAATCATCGGGCGTGAGATTTGCTGTACTTTAAATAATGCGTTCGGATTCGCTTCCTCTTCCTTCTTCTGTTTCAACAATGCTCCTTCAGCAGCCAATTTCCAGTAAGAGCGCAGGCGCAGATTGCCTCCGGTTTCCGAACGTAACACAGCTTTTACCAGCTTACCGTCCTTCCAGGTCAATTCATCAATCAAAAAACCTCCCCGGGCACGCAACCCTTTCACTGTCCCGCTCTTCCATTCCGAAGGCAACGAAGGCAACAGATGAATCGCACCATCATGACTTTGCACCAGCATTTCGGCAATACCAGCCGTGCAACCGAAGTTACCATCTATTTGGAAAGGTGGATGCGCGTCGAATAAATTAGGATACGTTCCGCCTCCCTGTCCTTTTTGTATTTCAGGGCTGACATAAGTCAGCTGATTCTTTATCAACTGATAAGCATGGTCCCCGTCAAGCATACGGGCCCAGAAACAAACTTTCCATCCCATTGACCAACCGGTAGAAGGATCTCCCCGTTGTATCAATGTGTTTTTTGCCGCTTCAAAGAGTACCGGAGAACGATAAGGAGAAATCTGATAACCGGGATATAGTCCCCAAAGATGAGAGATGTGCCGGTGACGATCATTAGGATGATCCCAGTCTTCAAACCATTCCTGCAATTGTCCGTACTGCCCTACCTGCATCGGAGGCAACTGCCGGCGCATATTCTTCAATGTATCACAAAAATCGGTATCTGCGTTCAGCACTTTGGCAGCTTCGCATGTATTTGAAAATAAATCAAAAACCAACTGATTATCCATCGTGATTCCTGCAAAAAGATTACTTTTCTTCTTTATCCAGCGCGGAGAATTCTCGGGTGAGTTGGAAGGAGTGACAACCAGATAACCCGTGTTCGGGTCGCGTACCAGAAAGTCGACAAAGAATTCCGAAGCACTTTTCATCATCGGATACACTTCCTCCAAATACTTCTTATCACCGGAAAACAAATAACGGTCCCATAAATGCTGACAAAGCCATGCATTAGCCACAGGCCATGTCCCACAATAAGGACGGTCCACCGCACCCGTCATACGCCACAAATCCGTATTATGATGCAACACCCAACCACGGCAACCATACATTCGACTGGCAGCTTCACGCCCATTCTCGCTCAATTCACGTACCATCTGGATGAATGGTTTATGAAGTTCGGCCAAGTTAGTGATTTCCGCCGGCCAGTAATTCATTTCAGCATTAATATTCGTTGTATAATTGCAGCTCCAGGGAGGCCCCGGGTTATGATTCCATTTGCCCTGCAAGTTGGCGGGCTGGCATCCGGGCTGTGAAGATGAAATCAATAAGTAACGTCCATACTGGAAATACAATGCTATCAATGCCGGATCATAGGATGAAGAAAACTCCTTGATACGTACATCCATCGACTTATTGGCTTGGGAAGTTTCACCCAAATCCAAAGTTACACGATTGAATTGTTTCTGATAAGCAGCAATATGAGCGGCTTTCGCTTTACTATAATCTTTCGCTGCATTTTTCAAATAAGCTTTATTCCGTTGATACGGATCGCCCGATATATCTTTATAGTTGACAAAGTTAGTCGCCATCGAGATATACAATGTAAGTTCACTGGCTCCTTGAACGCTAAGCAACGTGTCATTGGCAGTTATCACTTTCCCACCTTTATGTTTCACATCCAAATCGGCACAATAGTGCACTTTACCCGAAAAATAACGGCTGCCATGCGTAATACCTTCCAGCCGCAAACCTTTCTTTCCATAAATACTACGTTTCGGATCTCTCATCGGGGTATTAAAAAACAGTTCGCAATTGATTGTGCCCGGTTTGGATGCTTTGATATGCCTGATAACCAGTTGATCGGTAAATGATGCAAATGTTTCTTCGGTAAATTCCACTCCGTCTACTTCGTAGCGAGTCACAGCTACTGCATTGCTTATATCCAGATCACGATAGTAATTATTTACTTTTTTGTGATCTTGATAACGGATATTCAGACGACCCACTGTCTGGTAAGGCATTTCATTCCCCACTTGTGAAAGAATCTTCGTTGCCGCCATGTTCTGCGCTTCTTCGTACTTTCCTTCAAAAATCAACCGGCGCATTTCCGGCAAAGCCGTTTTTGCTTCTTCATTATAGTTCTGGTAAGGAGAGCCCGCCGACACTGTTTCTTCGTTCAACTGTATTTGTTCCAGTTGAGGGTCACCGAACACCATTGCTGCAATCCGTCCATTACCAACCGGGAGTGCTTCTTCCCAATAAGAAGCGGGTTTGTCATACCATATTCTATAGATGTTTTGTCCTTCCACATTCCCCAACAGAGAAGAAAAAGCCAACATACAACTGAATACTTTACTTATCATTTTCATATTTTAAAGTTTTAATTGTCATCACTCTTCTAAAGGTTCACTCAAAGACCCATACTCACTAACGGCCTTCACCTGATATGTCTTTCCTTCCTCAACATTACAAGACGTTTCCTTGGTTATTTGTACAGTTTCATCGTTCGCAATTACCAAATAACAAATCGCATATTTCGAAGCATCCCAACTTAATATGCCGTTTTCTCTTTTCAGATTTTCCGGTGCGGATATTTGTTCCATATATTTCTTCGGGTCCCAATTATCGCCCTCACGAACAACGTTTTCGTACGTATACCGAGCTGCCTCACCTGCCGTAAGGACAGCCTGACAAATGCCTGTCACCGGATTCTCTTGTTCATCCTGATAGGTATATTGCGTTTTACGCTGGCTTAAATCTACAGTATTCCCCTCCTTATCTTTACTGTTATATTCAGCAAACATTTGAGGAATAGCTCCCATATCCGTCCATCCTTCCGGGGCTATCTTTATATTAAAAATCGTATTGAGATATACAGCTATCGGAGAATTGTGCCAGGGACGCCCCAACTTGACACTTTCTGTATCAGCCAATTCATTTCCATCCACAATGCAATTATTCAACACATATCCCCAACGTGTTCCTACTTTATGAGAAGGAGCAACAATAATTGCGCCATCCCTCATATTATAAAAGGTGCAATGTTCGAGAAAGCAATTCCCGTTTCCATAGAAGTAATCAACGGCTCCTTCAATCCAGCAATTCTGTGCATACAGTCTGCCGTTATCCGACTTAGGCCCGGTCTGCCAGGTGTCTTGGTACGAGAGGAATTTGCAATTATTGAATGAGTTGCGGTCATTCTGGGTATACATTGCCAATGCCATAGGACCTTTCTGTAATTCTTTGCCATATCCGTTTACAAAAGACATATTCTCTGCGTAAAAATCCGTAGCTTTCACTGATACCATAGCGGCTTCCGTTTTTCCTAAGTTCTTATAAGAGTACTTCCACACATCCGGATCAGTCGCACTGGCTTCGGTTGAGCTGTTAATTCGTAACTTGACAATTGTCTTATCCACATCCTGTCCGATGAGATGAATATACGGTTTGTCTTCAGGAATAATAATTTGTTCTTCATACGTTCCGTTCGCCACGAAAATGAGCCAGGGTTCTGTTCTTTTCGAGGGGGCATTATCTATTGCTTTCTGTATACTGGTATAGTTTCCTTTTCCGTCAGGACTGACCACCGCATCAAATATACGTGCTTCCGGTTGAGGACGTTCTCTGATTGTAAACTGAATACTGACACCTTCGAATACATTTCCCTGAAAGTCTATGACTGCACCTTTGGGGAGGCTGAACTGACAGGCCTGATTATAGTCCAAAGCAGTATAAGCGTAAGACGCTGTTTTACCTTTGAAAGTCAACTCCACTTCCTCGCCATTAAAATTCGCCTTCCCTTCTCCCGCTTTCACATACTCGTTAAAAGTAAGCAAAATCGTATTGTTTTCTTCGGCCGTTTCACCATTTGCAGGAGTTACAGACACCAAAGAAGGGGCTTCATGGTCGGGAACAAAAAAGTTATTGCTACTTTCCTTGCAACTTGTTGCCAGCAAAGCTGATAACAACAATAGTCCTTGGGACATCTTTGAAAATAAATGTGCTTTCATAAATTATTTGTTATATTCTTAATGATAGATTCTTATTCCATTATTATTTGGTCGTCCTGCCTTGAGCAGTTACTATTTCACGTTACAAAAGTATACGGAACAACATGAATACTTTCTCACTATTTGTTTGTTTGCGTGGACTTTTTTAATATCATTCAAAAGTTGCGGACTTTTTGTGCAATCTGGTGCACTATCTATGCAACCAGTTGTCTATCAAATTCTATCCGCTTACATTTGTATCAGTATCACTATCATCACACTTTATAAAAAATCAGGTAAGATATGAAAAACAACAAGGTAAAATTCATTTTCGTGGCACTACTGTTTGCCACACAAGTAGAAGCGTTCTCCTCCTGTTCCACATCTTCAGTCAATGAAGATAATAAAGAACAGGAGACTCCACCGGATTCTCCCTCCGTATCTCCACCAGTGGAAGAAACAGCATATGCCTTTCCCGGAGCTGAAGGAGGAGGAATGAACACTACAGGAGGAAGAGGTGGAAAGGTATATATTGTCAGATCCCTGGAAGACTCCAAAGCACCGGGTACCCTCCGGTATGCCATCGAACAAAAGGAGCCTCGTATAATTGTCTTCTGTATATCCGGCACCATTTATCTAAAATCGACACTGGACATTCGGAACGGTGATGTCACGATAGCCGGACAGACAGCTCCCGGAGACGGTATCTGCCTGGCTCACTTTCCAGTAAATGTATCGGCCGATAATGTAATTCTACGATACCTGCGTTTCCGTATGGGAGATACGGATTTGCTGGGCTCTTCGGCTTCCGACGGTGCAGATGCTCTGGGAGGACGCCAGAAAAACAATATCATGATTGACCATTGTTCCATCAGTTGGAGCACTGACGAATGTGCTTCATTCTATGATAATACTAACTTTACTATGCAATGGTGTATTATTTCAGAAAGTCTCCGCTTATCGGGACATACCAAAGGCCCTCATGGATATGGCGGTATTTGGGGAGGAGTCAACGCTTCCTATCATCATAATCTGATGGCCCACCATGACAGTCGCACACCACGTTTCGGTTCCGGAGTAAAATATCAAGGTCAGGAACGTACTGATATGCGTAATAATGTTATTTATAACTGGAGCGGTAACGGATGTTATGGCGGCGCAGCAATGGGTATTAACATTGTGGACAACTACTACAAACCCGGACCCGCTACGGATGCCAAAGTGGCCAACCGTGTGATGGCTATCGACATCAGCTCTTCTGATGGAGATTTTGCACCGATCAAAGGGGTATTGGGACAGTATCATATCAGCCGGAATTACTTCGAGGCAGGAAACCAACTGACAGAAACAGCCGCCGCAAAAGTGAACAAAGACAACTGGACTGGTATCCGTAACAACACCGGTCACTCTCTCGATGAACTGAAACGGGATACTCCGGTAGAAGTAGATGCGGTAACTACCCACACGGCACAAAAAGCTTACGAACTGGTGTTGAAATATGCGGGTTGCAGTCTCAAACGAGATGATATAGATACTCGTATCGTTGAAGAGACACGCACAGGAACGGCACAATTCATCGGAAAGAACGAACACAACGGATTAGGAGATGCCCCCTGCCCGAACGGTCCTTGTGAACATTGCGACAAAGGTATCATCCATTGGAAAAGTCAGAATTATCCTAAGGGCGGACTTATCGATAGTCAGAAAGACCTAAAGCCTTCCGGAGCTGGTAGCGACTGGAGCGCATGGCCAACATTAAAATCATTGCCACAAATTACTGATTCTGACAATGACGGCATGCCTGACGAATGGGAAACCGCCAACGGATTGAACCCAAACAAATATGATGCAAACGGAAGAAATCTAAGTACTGCCTATGATAATATAGAGGTTTATATCAATAGCCTTGTAGAAACAATAACAAATACGCAAAATAAGAAATGAATGATGTGAGGGAAAACAACTCTTATTAACGCAAAAAACTGGTCAATTAATACAAATCCTGATTCAATGAATCATTTGTATACTATATATGAAACAATATTGCACCTCTATGTTGCTTTTCTCCCTTATCTTTGTTGCAGTATAAACAAAAACACACTATAAAGATTATGATTACAAGTAGAAAGATTTCTCAAGTCAATGTTTTTGCTGGTAGTCCTTGGGAAGTAGCCAGCGTAAAGAGTTTGTTGAATGAAGCTTATATTCAGGTGTCAACGAAAGACAGTGGTTTAAACAGTATTCTCATTTCTGTTCCTTGCGAATACTATACTGCGGCCATGCGTGTAATTAATAACAGAAAAGTTTCATAGGTTTTAGGTTTACATATAAATTGAAGGGTTCTTATTGTCAGCAGGAGTTTTAGCTGGATAATACAGTGACTAGCAACTCATTGCACCCTGACAATAAGCTATGACAATAGGCTGACAATAAAAAGATCGTACTTTTATTGTCAGCCTGTTATTTAATAGATTAAATTCACAGCAGAATTATAGAATTCGTTTCAATCTCCTGCATATCTTTCTGATCCAGCAGTTGCTACAAATAGCATTGTCCGACATAGAATTCTTCTCGAAGGAGCGCAGTCTTTCGTATTGTTCCTCCACCATTTTCCATAAACCGTCCAGTCGCGAACTTTGTCCTCTAATTGCCATTAATTCCTGATCCCGCATATTCAAGAGTGAAGCATACAATCTGCTGGTTTTGTTTTTTTCCATGCAAAGTTGCTCTAACTCATCGATATATTCAGACGTAATTCCCAGCTTAGTCCGTTTTATGAATTGCTGAATACTATCATCATCTATGGAAACTGTATCGTTCTCATAAGACACTGTGATTTTTTTCATTTCCACCCAGAGCCAGATATACTCTTTTTCGAGTCGGTATTTCTCGGCTGCCGCTTCTATGCTAATCCATTGTGACATAGTGTTTGTTTTTAATTTGTTATACAACAAGGAATAAATAGTGCTCTGTTGATGTTGATTCAACAAACATTCGCGCTTTTTGTATTCCGGGCGGACAGGAGATTGGGGTTGGGGATTTATAAGGATCATGAAACCAACCGGGTACAATAAAAGCGTGAATGCTGTTGAATCATTATCTGTCCTTGAGGCCTAGCAAACCCGTCCATAAGATAATGATAACAACAGACATCCACGCTAATCGTTTATATATAACACATCTTCCATCAATATGTTGATATACGACCGTTCACGTGGAATATCTGTTGAACCACCCCTCTACGGACAGAAACTTGCTAGATTTCAAGGACGAGGGATAATGCAATAATATTCCTATTTCAAAATAAATAACGCTTCTTACCTGTTTTCACCACGCTGGTGAACAGAAAGCGTATGACAAAGATATGCTTTTTTTTCGAAACAAAGTGGAAATACGGAAATAAATACAGGAAGTTTTGTATTGAAAGAGAGGAAGTTCAATATTAGCAAAGAGCGTATAAGAAATATAAACTCGCTACGAAGCGAATGTCGCCCCGTTAAATGAGTACTGCACATCCGGTATCTTTCACTAAAGAAGCAGGTATTGTTCGGCTAAAGCAGCAGTATTGTTCAGCTAAAGCTACGGTATCTTTACCTTCCCACGACCGTGGTGACTTCTTTCCACAGCCGTGACGAATTCCTACCACGGCCGTGGGAAGATCTCGTCACGGCCGTGGCGAACTACCAATACCGGTAAGTTAACGTAAGAATAACGGTGTCTTTATGCAACAATACACAGTGGCGAGCATATCTTTACTTACTTGTTAATGTTTCAAGTCCGCCTTCTTGAATAGAGTATAACAAGAAAGCACATTCTTTATCGCGATAAAGCGCAAATAGTTTGTTTTACAAGTACCTTATCCGTACCTTTGAAACCAATAACAAACACTTACTCTCATTAAATATCAAGAGAAGAAAAATGAAGATTACACAAATCAGGGAAAACGGAGATACGGAGGCACTAAGCGTGACAGACATCGACCTGCTGATAGAAAAAATGAAAAAAGAAACCAAGCTCCGCCCGGTAACCGGATTACGTCAGGCCCTGCATTTTGTTCTACCCGACGAGCCTTGTTCCCTCGCCAACAAACTACCACGAGTGATTCCCGCAGCAGCCTTCGGGCGAGTGAACGGAGTGAAACGAATGAAAACCTACAATGGCATTGTAGAACTGACCATCGGCCCGCTAGCCGGAAAGACAGAAGTGGAAATCGTGAAGCAAAAGGCAGCCGAACTTCCCCAAACAATGCTGGCTTTTATGGGAGCAAGTGGTAAAAGCGTCAAGATATGGACTTGCTTCACCCGTCCGGACGGCACTTTACCGCAAACAACGGAAGAAGCCGAAGTGTTTCAGGCACATGCTTACCGGCTCGCCATTAAATGTTATCAGCCTCAACTTCCCTTCAACATTCTATTAAAAGAGCCGAAACTGGAACAATTCTCACGTCTTAGTTATGATCCGGACTTGATTTATCGTCCCACCCCTGTCCCCTTCTATCTTTCACAACCCATCGGTATGCCCGGCGAGATGACTTATCATGAGAAATCGAGCACTGAAGCATCTCCACTGAATCGAGCACTGCCGGGGTATGACACGGAAGATACAGTAGCATTGCTTTATGAAGCGGCATTGCGGAAGACATTCGAAGAAATGGAAACAGACTGGCACCGGAACGATCATGATTTGCAAACGTTAGTAGTCCCGCTTGCCGAAAATTGTTACTACTCCGGCATCCCGGAAGAGGAGGTAACCCGACGAACCATCATGCGTTATTACAAAAGAAAAAATCCGATGCTGATACGCGAAATGATAAGAAACGTATATAAGGAATGTAAGGGAGTGCCCAAAGGCAGCTGCCTGACTAAAGAGCAACGCCTTAGCCTGCAGATGGACGAATTTATGAATCGCCGTTATGAGTTCCGTTATAATACGCAGATCGGGGAAGTGGAATACCGGGAGCGTTTCTCGTTTCAGTTTTATTTTCATCCTATTGACAAACGGGCACAAAACAGCATCATGCTTGATGCCCAATCCGAAGGTATTGGCGTATGGGACAGGGACATAGACCGATACTTACATTCCAACCGTGTGCCAATCTACAATCCGTTGGAAGAGTTCCTGTTTCATCTGCCTCATTGGGACGGCAAAGACCGTATTCATGCTTTGGCAAACAGGGTGCCTTGCAAAAATCCGCATTGGGAATTGCTTTTCCACCGTTGGTTCCTGAATATGGTTTCACATTGGAGAGGAGTAGATAAAATGCACGCGAACAATACGTCGCCCATATTAGTGGGCCGACAGGGAACTCATAAATCAACTTTCTGCCGTGAAATGATTCCGCCTGCGCTTCGCGCTTACTATACAGACAGCATTGATTTCAGCCATAAACGGGATGCAGAACTGTATCTGAATCGGTTTGCGCTCATCAATATCGATGAGTTTGACCAGATAACGCTGCCACAACAAGGATTTCTGAAACATATTCTTCAAAAGCCTGTGGTCAATCTACGGAAACCGCACGGTCGCTCGGTACTTGAATTGCAACGGTATGCTTCATTTATCGGCACAAGCAATCAGAAGGATTTGTTGACTGATCCTTCGGGAAGCCGCCGTTTCATTTGTATTGAAGTGACGGGAAACATCGACACTACACAGCCGATAGATTATGAACAGCTTTATGCACAAGCCATGCACGAGATTCATCATGGCGAACGCTACTGGTTTGACAGTGAGGATGAGCAGATTATGACTGAAAACAACCGTGAGTTTGAGCAGACACCGGCTATGTTGCAATTGTTTTACCAGTATTTCAAGACTGCACAAACGAAAGAGGAAGGGGAATTTCTTACTCCGGTTGAAATATTGAATTATCTGAAGAAGAAAAGCGGTATGTCATTGTCTGATAACAAAGTATATCACTTCGGGAGATTGCTGCAAAAATGCGGTATTCCTTCGAAGCATACTTATAAAGGTACTGTTTATCAGGTAATAAAGCTATCATAAGAGATAAAAGTAAGGCTGACAATAAAAGTCGGGATATTTTATTGTCAGCCTATTATCAATGGTTATTGTCAGGTGATAGAACGTTGATATTCATCTACTTGCACATAATCCTGACAGTATGACAATAAAACAGGTACCAATCATTATGAGATCTAAATTTGAGAGTTTTGTTTCATAGATGAATAGAGGTAATCTTATTTAATATCATCCGATTACCTTCTTTTTGAACTATCTGGTTTTTCCGGATAGTTGTATCCTTATCTACTCCTCCTTGCGAAGTATCTCCTATTTTATCTCCACTTTCGTCTGTAATCTTATGTCATTGGAAGCAGCACCAATCATTATCTGAAAAGTTCCCGGCTCCACAATCTTCTTTAAATTCCGATCGACAAGCGAGAAATCCTCTTCGGATAAAATAAACTTCACTTCCCGTTCTTCACCACGCTTCAAATAGAAACGTGCGAAATGTTTCAATTGCTTCAACGGTTGCACTACTGAAGCGTATTCATCTCTCAAATAAAGTTGAGCTACTTCTTCACCGTCGTACTTTCCTGTGTTCCGGACTTTGAATGAAATTTCGAAAGAACGTGGCATCAAGGCTGACAGGTGCAAATCCGAGTAATCAAAAGAGGTATAACTCAAACCATATCCGAAAGGATAAAGCGGAGAAGCAGACATTTCTACATAATCATGGCTTTGAGGAGCTTTCTTATTATAATAGAGTGGAATCTGTCCGACGGAACGGGGCACAGAAAATGGCAATCGTCCTGCCGGATTAAAATCACCAAATAAAACATCGGCAATAGCAATCCCTCCTTCTTGTCCCGGGTAGTAAGCGGTTAATACTGCATCTGCATTTTCTGATGCCCAGTTTTTATCCAAGGGACGGCCTTCAATATAAACGACTATCAATGGCTTTCCTGTAGCTTTCAAGGCTTTGAGCAGTTCCTGTTGCTTTCCTAATAAAGAGAGTGTTGCGCGGTCGAACCCTTCGCCACATTCCATATCGCTGATCGTCTTTTCGTCGGCAATGGCCGCACCCGTTTCTTTATAACTGGTCTTGAAATCACGGGCACTGGAACCTCCCACCACGGCAATAATGACTTCGGAACGCTGAGCGGCTGCAACGGCCTGTTCAATATCAGTTGTCACAGTATCACGAATGGAGCAGCCTTTCACGTATTCCACTTGCGACGAAGAAAGTTTGGCCCTGATTCCATCCAAGACAGTCTTTATATTTTCTTCTTCCTGCGGAGCGGTATAATCCCCCAACATATTATAGCGATTATCTGCATTAGGTCCGATTAATGCAACTTTCCTATTTTTGTTCAACGGAAGCAAAGAGTGCTCATTCTTCAACAACGTGATTGAAGCTTGTGCTACCCGGCGTGCCAAAGTTACAGATTCTTCACTGCGCACTTCTTTCTTTGCTTTTTCAGGATCTACATAAGGATTTTCAAACAGCCCCATCTCAAATTTTAATCGTAGAACACGGGCGACAGAAGCGTCAAGTGCTGTTTTACTGATACGACCTGTGTTTACAGCATTCATCAGATTCATATATGCATCGCCTCCCAAGTCTACATCTACTCCGGCTGACAATGCAAGAATAGCTGCTTCTTCCATAGTGGGCGCAACAAAATGGCTTTGATGAATACCTTCTATGCTGTATAAATCAGAAACGACGATTCCTCTGAATTTCCATTCATTCCGAAGAAGTTCGGTCAACAGAGAGTGATTGGCTGTGCAGGGAACACCGTCCATCGAATTATAAGAAGTCATTACTGATAATGCTCCGGCATCGATAGCTTGCCTAAACGGGGGCAGGAAGTTCTCGTGCAGCTCACGTATACCGGCAAAAGAGGGGTTTCCGTTCTGTCCGCTTTCCGAGATACCGTAAGCAAGAAAGTGTTTGAGAGTAGCTAATGTACTGTATGGATGTGACAAATCACCGCCTCCTAATCCTTCCACCATCGCTTTTCCTATTTCACCCGTCAATACCGGATCTTCACCAAAGGTTTCTTCTACACGAGACCAACGCGGGTCACGAGCCAAATCGAGCACAGGTCCATAGCTGATATGTCCACCCTGCAAACGTATCTCTTTGCCGATTGCTTTTCCTACTTCACGGATAAGTTGGGGCGACCAGGTAGCAGCCATTCCGATTCCGGTTGGAAAAACGGTTGCACCAATTGCCATGTGACCGTGCGGTGCTTCTTCGGCAAGGAATAAGGGAATTCCCAAACGGGTATTCTCTATTACATACCTTTGCAAGGCATTTCCGGCCTTTGTAGCCAAAGCGGGATTCAATCCGGTTGACAATGTTTTCTTTGTCCACGGGTCGGCACGATAGGTTGCCCAAAGCATACCGGCCTTTCTGTCTTTTATGAGTTGCTTGAATTTATCAGAAGGAAAAACATCGTTTCTTTTGATTTCATACATCTCCCACCCTAAAGGACAAAGGAGCTGGCCGACTTTTTCTTCTAACGTCATACGGGATAGTAAGTCGGCTACTCTTGTTTCTACCGGCAAAGTCGGATTTTTATAGGTTACTGCCGGAAGTTGCTGTGCAAAGGAATAAGCAACTCCTGTCATCATAGCCGTAAACAGTAGTGATTTACAGATTCTATTTAGCATAACTATTTTTTATAAACGAATAAGATATTAAAAAGAGAAGTCTGCCATCTCCCCGTAATGCTTTGCGCAAAACCGATTCGACAGCAGACCTCATCGTACTAAAGAACAACCTCTATTTTACCTCTTTTAGAACGGACATTTCTGATTGTCTACATAGGTAATGGTTCCACCGGGCACAGCATTGTGACCATGACCTGTCATATCAAGCACCGAACCATCATCCTGCGTTTCACCGTCGAAACGCCAGTAGGCTATGAGCCCTTCACTGGTTGGGTCTACATAACAAACACCATCTTCAATCTGTGCGGATGTACGCGCTACGTTCCACACACGACATTCGCTAATGTAACCATCAAAGAAACGAGCATTACCGGCTGAACGACCGATGGAGAAAGTGTCTTCCCATGTATGACCGTCATAAGCCATACTCAAGTTAATGGTTCCGCCATTCTTAGTTTCCACAAAGTGAATCTGCTCACCATCCAAATAAAGACGTAAATACTGACCGTCATATACGGCAGCAAAGTGCAACCAATGACCGGTAGGAAACTCTTTCTCTACCCACGATTCATAATGGTCTTTCTTATCGGGATGTGAAGCCGAACCGATAGAGCCTTTCACGAACTGCAATTTATTCACAGGATTACCGGCACCGTCACCAAAACGGAAGAGGAAGTTTTCTTCGCATCCGCACAATGAGCTGATACCATTAGCATTTCTTTCAGAACCGACAGGGAAGGATACTGGAAGTACCTTCATTTCTAATGTCATCTGTCCGAGTGCTTTCACCGGACTTTTTTCCTGATCACCGAACGAAGGAATATTAAAATATCCCCGACGTGCCAGATAAGCAGCCTTGATATTGATAACCTTAGTCAACATAACATAAGCGGTACGGGAAGTTTCCATCACTTTCAGATCGCTATTTGACACAGAGGTAATAGATACAGGAAGGCAGTAGGATACCCCCTCCTGTAATTTTTCGGAATCAGCAGTTACCTTGATTTGCGTAGACTGGTTCTGCCCTGCTGGAATCACCACTTCACCACCTTCAAAACTATAACTACCTTCGGGAGGCATTTGGCAGTTACGACCGGTAGAGGCATTAAAAGACTCAAGTAGCTGAGGAGCCACCTGCACACCAACTTTCAC
The DNA here is from genome assembly GCF_020982715.1 of Bacteroides sp. 1_1_30. NCBI lineage: Bacteria > Pseudomonadati > Bacteroidota > Bacteroidia > Bacteroidales > Bacteroidaceae > Bacteroides > Bacteroides sp. 1_1_30. The sequence continues at coordinate 18,611 of NZ_JAJKHN010000018.1, read as the reverse complement.
ATCAGTGTCCGTCTTATCGGTTGAAGTCACGGTCAAACCTAATGTAGACTGCCCCTCAACGAGAAATTTCACATTTGAAGAAGTCAACGTGCCAGTCATATAGACAGCATCGCTGTAATCAGGTTCAGTCTTGCAACCTGACACACAAAGCAACAAAGCTAATAAAGATAAGAGCGTATATTTCTTCATAACTTCAATTATTATTTAGCATAAACATTAAATACACCACATTCCAAAGAAGCACCATACCAACCACCGGCATTCGGAACAGTTATCCGAATATATCGGGCAGTCAACGGAGCATAGAAAACACAATCTTCGGCATTACGTTCAATTTCTCCTTGTGTTTTCCAATCCGTACCATTATCACTTGTGCTGACAGTCATACCGGCACTGAACGCACCGACCTCTTTTTCAGTCCAAGTTTCATAATCATATCCGGAACTTGTCATTTTGATACTATCAAAAGAATATGCTTTCCCCATATCAATATCCAGCAAAAGCTCAGCCGACCGATTAGAGATAGAACAATAAGTTTCATAATTTCCATCAAAAATGGCTTCAATCGGTTCATACCAAGACTGAACAGTTCCATTGGTGGTAGCGGTCCATCCTGTTTGGTCTGCCACTAATGTACCAGTACCTGTATATTGGGTAGCTTCATGATTCATATTATCCTCAGTCACAGTAATAGTCAAGAAAGAAGGCGCCAGCATATTAGTGCTCAACTGCGAATTACCACCTTCTGCCGAAACTAGACGCAAAGGAACAATATATCCTTTTTCACTCTTAAGAGTAGAGAGAACATTCACGTCATCAGTCAATTTTAGATGTACAGCATCTGCCACTACCATTTCTCCTGCAGGAATAGTCATTTCTTTATTCTCCAGTACAATAGCCTCAACAGGCAAGGCTTCAAACTCGGTGTCATGTTCTTCATTATAAGCATCAATCAAGGAGTTATCAACCGCTACCGTTACTCTAATGTCACCACTCGCTTTCTTTGAGCATTTTGCTTCCCATGTGAAATCTACATTACTGACTGTACTGATGGGAGTCTGTACTATCTTATACTCCTTGGAATTATCCAAAACGTACACTCTATTATACGGATCTCCATAAACATCGTAAGTCTCATCATCGCCACAGGCAGTAAAAACAAGCACACAGATGGCGAACATACTTATATAAAACAGATTCTTTCTATTTTTCATAGTCATCTTTCATTAAAAAGTTAATTAATGGACAGCCGGATTCTGTATTTGGATACATTGACGGAACCGATAGTAAGGCTCAGGATTGTATTCGTGTACATTATAGTCACGATGGATAAAGAATGCTCCAAAACCTCCTTTGCGTTTGCCATTCGCCGGTTTATAACGTGCCTGATTGTACATGGACTGCATATCACCCTGCCAGCCGTCACCCATATTACAGCAGTATACCACCTTTTCATCAGGCCATCCACCAGCGCCAGTTCCACCACTATACGCCTGAAGGAAACAATAATTACTATATGGAACAAGACTTGTCATACTAGTAGATGTCTGGTCAATATTCAACATTTTGTCACAAATGCCTTCTTGCGAAGCTATTTCTTTACCATAACGCTCTTCAATGAGTTGTAGACGCTCTTCTTTAGTGATATCCGGATTCGGTCCCATATATTTAGCCATATGCTTGTAGAAGTACTCAAAATTTGAACCACTCAAAAAGTCACCTTCCGGTTCATAGTCGGCATCGAAGCCGTCAAGATCATTCAGGAACACCTGGTCAAGGAAATATTCAGCATACATTTCAAAGGAACGATTAAGTGCAACGGTTCGTTCATCACCCTCCGGCATTGCCTTTGCTTCATTGTAAGCCTTCTTAAAATCGTGTTCGTCAGTTTCCGCATCAATACGTGTAATTGCCACACAGAGCATTTTGGTACCTTTCACTTTCTGCACAAAACGAATTTCGTCCCATATCTCAGTATTTTCCTTTGCAGGAATACCACCCCACATAGAACAAATATCGAGACTGTCGGGCAATCCCATAAATCGAACAGCCGCTGAGTTTTGAGCTCCATACTGCGCAAACCATCCAAAAGCAATTTCATGGTCGCTTGCTTTGTAATCGCGCAGGTTTTGGTAGTACTGGTCGTCGTAAGTCAACGGTCGCTGAATGGTCAACGATTCAATGTCCGTGTTACACGCAGCCATCAAGCTGCCTGTGGCTAGCGCGACCAATAAGTATTTCATTGTTTTCATATTCTAATTACTTAGTTAGATTGTTCTACATTATATATCTGATTACCTTTTTACATCCCACCAAAGACGTGTACCGGCAATGTCCGTACCCTTCAATAGGGAGACAGCAGCTTGCGTATTCTCGCCATTGTCTGAATACTCTGTTGTCGGAAACTTCAGACGACTAATAAGTTCTCCTTCAGGCACTTCACCACCGGAACGATTCGAACTGATAGTAACAATTCCCGGATAACCTGTACGACGCATCTCACTCCATGCCTCCTGCCCGTCAGGAAAAAGAGCAATCCATTTCTGAACCATAATACGCTCCAGTTTCTTGCTTTCAGTAGCATTATCGTTCCACTTCACAGTCAAGTTTGAAACCATACTACTTACATCAGTACTACGTTCGGTTGTCGGATCTACAAAAGACGTAGCCGGTACATTAGTATCATCCGCGAGGTAAGTATCTGCCCCCGTAGCACCTTTGGAAGAGAAAGAAATTCTCACACCTTCTTCATAATACTCCTGCACGGTCTTATCCCCCAAGTTCAAACGCAATTTAGCTTCTGCCAGTAAAAAATAAGTTTCAGCGGCGCCCATCCACTCTATATTATCGTTTTGTTCCACATTCATACTGGAAGCAGCCTCCGACAATGTTCCTTGATTACGGCTAGTTTGTCCATTCCGGACTCCATGATATGCTCCATCTTTCACCGCAGCCTTAAAGTAACATGCCAAACGCGGATCTTGCAAACCTTTCAAATAACAATCCATAGTAGCACTCATGCGAAAATCATTAAAACTTTCAAATGCTTCCCACCACTCATTGATGAAAGTGAACGATGCAGACTGTTTTAAAACCGCATTATCATCAACAGACGTCATCAGTCCTATACTGTGACCAATCGCAGCCTCTATTTCTGTCCGAGCTTTTGTCTCATCCACATAAGAAATACGCATTGCCAAACGGAGACGGAGTGTATTGGCAAACTTTATCCACTTCTCTACTCTACCATTATAAATATAGTCATAACGTTCCATATACGGTTCGGACGTTCGGCTGTTATAACCAGTAAGCACATCAATGGCATCTGCCAATTCTTCAAAGAAGCGATAATACACATCCTTCTGGCTGTCATAAGCCACATGAATACCTGTACCAAACTTAGAATAAGGAATGGGACCATACTTATCCGTAATACGACTCATACCAAACACCTTGACAATAGTAGCCAAAGCACGTGCAGGTGAAACCTCATCGGTATTCTCTACGATACTTTGCCACGGCTGCATCACTTCGGTATAAGCGTTATTGAACGGTGAATTATACCATTGGCGATAAAGTTTATAACAGTCGTTATCTTCTGTTCCGGCATAATCCCACGTCTTGACAGGAGCAAAGTAGCTGGCAAATATGTCACCGGTCAGCATCTGAGTTTCCTCAAACAAACCGCCTTTATCCTTACCTACCACAAAAATGCCCCTCTCCATCTGTGTAAAGTAAGCTCCCGTTTTAAGGTTATCGCGTTCCATCTGCTCCGGAGTTACCTCATTCGGATTAATATTCCAACTTTCAAAATGGCTGGTGCAGGCTGTAAGCAGCAAGCCTCCGGCAAGCAACGTACCATTAACAACTTTTATATATTTTGATATCTGTTTCATCTTGTCGATTCTTTAGAAGTTAAGTTTAACAGAGAAGCCTAAATTACGCAGGCTCGGCAACATAAAATAGTCCATACCGCTGAAGTGTGTACCTGTACTTGCCGTCAGTTCAGGATCATAAGGGGCCTTACAATAGAACATGAACAAGTTGCGTCCGGTGAAGGCGACGTTCATGCTCTGAATCCAAGGAATTATCTTTTGAACGGGAACATCATAACCGAGAGACAATTCTGCAAGACGGACATTTGTAGCACTGTAGACATACATCGAGCCTACACCACTTCCCACAGTACTGTAATATTTCTGCACGGCTGGCACTTCGTGACCGTCAATCAATACATATCCTAAATCGCGCGCTGTAGCCGTAGCTTTGGAAACACCGTAAGCATCCATCAATGCTTGGGTCTGCGAAACAACCACACCACCGATACGAGCATTAATCAAACAGCTCAATGTCAGCCCTTTCCAAGAGAAGGAGTTACGCCATCCCATCATGTATTTAGCTTGAGAATTACCAGCATAAATCCAACCATCCTTACGTTCACCGGCTTTGTCGTCGATAGCCACTGTATTATTGACATAATCCACGTCAATATACCCGTGATGGTCTGTGCGAAGAGCAGTCACATACAAGTCACCGATAGAACCACCCTCAAAAAGACGTGACTTCACGATTTCAAGCCCCCCAAGATCCATCATGTCCTGGCTAACAACTTCTCCGCCTGACAGAGTGGTGGGCTTCAACAACTTTTTAATTTTGTTGCGATTGAGAGTGTAAGTGAACGTAGAGTTCCATTTCACCGGTCCGAGAGGCTGATTCAATGTCAGACTGGCTTCAATACCTTTGTTATCCACTTGTCCACCATTGATATAAATGGAAGAATAACCGGAAGATGAAGGGAGTGAAGGATTGAACAATTGGTTGTAGGTGGATGTCTTATATAAAGATACGTTCAACTCTAATTTATCGTTCCAAAAATGAGACTGCAAACCGACCTCCCACGCCTTGGTACGTTCCGGCTTAATATCTGTGTTAGGATACGTAGTAGCTGTCGTGGGAGAAGCCGACTCATACGGATAGGTCTGATAAGCAATATAACGTGTAGGAGCATTTCCTACCTCACTATACGAGCCACGCACTTTCAAGAAAGTAAATACATCGTTCTTGATAGGCAACAGTTCAGTCAGAATTGCGGAAAGACCTACCGATGGATAAGCGACTGACTTCGCATCGGTCCATGCCAAAGCAGAAGACCAGTCGACACGCCCAGTTACATCCAAATAAAGTTTGCTTTTCCATCCTAACTGTGCGGTAGCAAAAATAGACTGCGTCTGGTCATGATAACCATCTTGCTGAAACTTCACGGTAGACTGCATCAAATTAAGCGTTGTAAAGCTATTGGCTACCGAGTTCAAACTACCACCGACATCGAAATACTGGTAGTTGACATCTTGAATGCTGGTTCCCAGCGTAGCTGTTAATGAGAAATCACCAAAATATTTATCTATATTCAACATCACATCACCATAAAGCTGACGGGTAGAGGCATCGCCTTTGTAATAACCACCAAAGTCCTGGCAAAAGATATTATCGGTAGATGCCGAATATTTCTTTTCAAACAGAGCCGAGGTATAATCCATTTTAGCACGTGCACCTAATGTTATACCTTTAGTGATTTCAAAGTTCAAGCCCCCGCTTATAAGAAAACGATTCTTATGATTGACAAAATTGTCGCGGTTGACAATCCAATAGGGATTCTGCAAAGCAATCCCTTGATTACCCCACGGCCAATATTGTGTCTTGAAGTTACGAGTCTCATTATACATTTCGAACTGTTGAAGCATATCCAGGCTGTAGCTCGGTGACATCAGATAGACCGGAACTATCGGATTAAAGTACTGACCCTGTGATACCATATTCTGTTCGCGTACGTTCATATAGCTAGCACTCAAGTCAAGGCGTAAACGATCATTGAGCATACTAGTTGTATTCCGGATCGTGAAATTGTAACGATCCAACGTGTTATTCGGAACAATGCCCGCTGCATTGGTAGCAGCCATAGAAAGGAATGTCTGGTTCTTCTCATTACCATTACTGATAGTCAACGAGTTAGTTTCATTCCATCCTGTCTGATAGAAATCTAACGGATCGTAATTACTGGGTTGTCCCATTTTCTGCCCCCAACTTTTCAGTTCACCTGTCGTTGCACCATAAGTATTTTGAAACTCCGGAGTTACAAACGGATTGAAGAACGAGGTGTTATTAGCATAACTGACACGGAGTTTATCTTTCGTACCTTTTTTCGTGGTAATCATAATAACCCCATTAGCTGCATCGCTTCCATAAAGTGCAGAAGCGGCAGCACCACTTAATACAGACATCGTTTCAATATCTTCGGGATTAATCATGGAAGCACCGTCACCGGACTGCCCCATACCAGTCATAAAGTCATCCGGCTGTGTCGTTTCCAATGAAGGCATCGGAATGCCGTCAATTACATATAATGCATTATTATTTCCGGAAAGAGATTTTGCACCACGCATCACCACCTTTGCTCCGCCACCTATACCAGATGAACTGGAATTGATAACCACACCGGCTATTTTACCGGACAAGCTGTTTACAAAGTTGGCATCTTTAACACCAACAATTTCACTGGCAGATACTTCCTGCACATTATAAGAAAGTGCTTTCGCTTCTTTTCTAATACCAAGGGCGGTGACCACTACTTCGTTCAACACTTGCGAATCATCTTCCAAAGTAACATTCAAGACCGAACCGACAACAGGCAGTTCTTTTTTCTGATAACCCACATATGAAAATAACAACACCGGATTGGCAGTCTGAACAGTCAACGTATAATTTCCATCAAGATCCGTCACTGTTCCGTTAGTAGTTCCTTTCTCCACAATGGAAACGCCAATTAGCGGTTCTCCATTTTTATCAACTACCGTACCTTTAACGTTTTGTACCTTTTGCTGGGCAACTTCCGTTTCCTTAGCTGTCAGTACAATTTGATTATCCAGTATTTTATATTCAATATTGGTACCTTCAAAGACTTGCTTCAGTACTTGAAAAATATTTTTATCCGATACGGAAACCGTTATCCGGCGATTGAGATTCAGATTCTTGCTGTTAATAAAAAAGCCGAATCCGGATTCACGTTCAATCGTGTGCAGCACTTCTTCGATAGTACTGTTCTTCACGTTCAACGAAATAGAGTTTCTTTGTGCATATCCGTCAGACGCATAAGTCAGCCCAACAGAACAAACGAGCAGCATTAATAGTAATTTCATAGCCAATGATATTTCTTTTAAGGTTCGTCTAAGCGACTTTAATCCTCCAAGAAATTGGACGATACAATAATTTTGCATAGATTTGTAACGAGTTTAATTAGAAAATTGGTAGTTATACTTGTCTGCAAACAAGTAGTTCACAATTACTGAGGCTCATACGGGAAGATACGGCCAATATCGTCCCGTATTTTTGTCTTTAAGGATCTTTGTTTTTCATGGCAATAAGTTTTGTTTTTTAAGGTTTTATATTTTCCAATACTAAATAAATATCTCTATTTTTATCTTTTCTTTACCGGCAGTTCCATTATTGTTCAGATAACGCCAACGTACTTTTGAAGAGACACTGATAAAATTGAGTATCTGTTCTAGATTCCGGTTGGTAAATGTACCGGAGAATGAGTCGTCATGAGGAACATTCTCCCGAACGACAAATTCAGCATTGTATCTATCCGCTAAGATATCCAGTGCATCCCGTAGGGAGGTCTGCCGGAAAATGATTTTGCCATCTTTCCATGAAAGCTCCCTTTCACCGGAAGTTGTATAGAGTTCAGTCTTTCCATCCTGGAAATAATAGACCAGCTTCTGTCCCGGAACCATCACAATATACTGCGGTTGCTGACTAGCGTTGTTAAATTCAAAATTAACTTTTCCTTCAACTAATGTAGTAATTACCTCATCGGCTTCTTTGTATGCCTTTACATTGAACTTTGTGCCCAGAACTTTTATGGCAGACTGGTGAGCCGTAGAGACTATAAACTGTTTTTCCGGATCTTTCCGAACATCAAAATAGGCTTCTCCGTCAAGTTCCACCTTACGTGTACGGGAAGAAAAACAATTCGGAAAAGTTAATGTACTTTTCCCATTCACCCATACTGTAGTTCCGTCAGCAAGTGTCACCAATGTGCGTTGTCCGGCAGGAACGTAAACAGTCTGCATTTCTATATCCTCTTTTTGGAGAACCTGTATCATTGCATAACTTAATCCGAAAGCTACAACAAATACTGCCGCAATCCGCAAGATTCGTTGTGTAACAGGATGCAATGAAATTGTCTTTTTTGTCTTCTTTGAGAATGCGTCTGTGTCTTGCCATATGAATGCATCATAACTCTTACGAAGAGAAATGAATTCTTTAAGATTGGCTGCATCTGCATCAATCCATGTAGCAACGTCTTCCTTTTCCTTTTGGGATGCCTTGCCTGCAATATATTTTAATAGTAATTCCTTATCCATACAATAAATAATTTATAAGTTATGAGAATAGGGGTATTATTCCCCCTTTCATTAAGAATACCACTCACTAAAGAGATTCCCTAGTAAGAAATGTGATTTTTTTGTTAGTGCTTAAAAAAATAGCAAACAAGGAGGCCTTTTCCTTCTTTTCAGATGAAAAAGAAAAGGAATGGAGCATAATCTTTTAGATTATCACGCAGCATTTTAACTGCTCTGCTGATATGATATTCTACTCCTTTTACACTAATGCCCAGTTCTTCGGCTATTTCTTTATGGGATTTTCCATCTAGGCGATCGTGGATGAAAGCAATACGAGTTTTTTCCGGCATACTCTCTAGTAATGCATGCACTTTTGCCCGTAATTCTTCTGATAATATTTCCTTCGGGTCACATGCTTCCAATGTTGATATACGAATTTCCAATTCACGCTGTCCCTTATCAAGCAAAGTTTGAAAAACATTCTCTTGTGCTTGTATATGTTTCAGGTAATTGAGTGATTTGCTGCGAATATAAGTAATCAAAATCGCTTCAACACTTGGGATTTCCCGTTCTTTACTTAGTTCCCATAAATGGATAATGGCTTCTGATACAATATCTTCTGCTACTAAATCATTATGGACATAGGACAAGGTAAATAGGAAGGCTTTCCTATAATAAGCAGTATATATCGAGTTGAAATTGATTTGAGCCATTCCAGTATATCCATAAGTATTAAACGCTGCAAAGAAATACATTTTACTCATAAAAAGGAAACTTTTTAGAGAAAATTTAAATTTAGCTAAAATACCTTTTCCTTATAAAGAAGAAAAGAAATGCCTTGATTATAATTTGCACGTCAGCATTAATCTTCCTTCTGAGGTACTGGCAAAAACATTTAGATGGAAAAGATATAAACAGGGTAAATAGTAACTTCTTCATAAAACAAACATAAATAAAAGAAACCTGCTTACCCAAAGAATATTATCTTTTCAGTAAGCAGGCTTTCACTCATATTCAAAAATGCAAAGAGCAAAATCTCTCACAAATTTGTGTGTTCCATTAATTGATAGCTATCGGAGCATCCAACGTCTTAATAGTAATTCCATTTGTAGTACCGTTTATACGCCCTGTGGCATCTTTGATAACTCCACCTTCCTGAGTCTCCGATCCGTCTAGTTTATAATAAAGTGCCAAGCCTTCTGAAGCAGGGTCAACACCCAGCATATTCTGCTTAAGTTGATTTTCCGTACGGGCTACACTCCAAACACGGACTTCACTCATTTTACCATGGAATGGACGTTCACCCCATTTGAAACCATAGATTCTACCAATATAAAAACCCATATCCGAATTCGGATCAAAACCGTCAATCCCCCAATCTGAACCAGCCCATTTCTCACCATTTACATAAATGCCTGTTTTTCCTGTCGGTTGATCATAAGTCAACGCTACATGATACCAACGATTTGTTAACAACGGTTTCGTTACACGGTAGTTCTGTCTTCCGGCCACTTCCAAATAATCTTTAGGAGTAATTCCTCCTCCCGCATCACCGATACGGAGGATCATCACACCTTCGGTTCCCATAATCGTATTATTATCGAGGAAATAATCCACATTAATCAATGCTTCGTAAGTGAATGACGAGAAGAAAGTACCGACAGGGAACTTCACAGAAATATAGTGATTACTGAAGTTACCAGCTTTGGTAATTTTCAACGGTTTGGAGAAAAAGAAATATGCAATGTTTGTTCCGGAAAGAGTCGACACCGAAGACGAATGCACCCGCATAGGCAAAACATACGAGTTCCCGGCTTTCAAAGCTTCTAAACCGGAAAGTTCGACTTCTACATTATCCGCATACAATTTTCCACTCGAAATAGAAGATGTCGTACTGCTTAGCTTTACCTGCGAAACATCAAGCATCTCATAATTTGTGCCATACTTTGCATTGTATTCGTCTACTACACTTGGTTCGGCTACACTATATGATACGTCTACCTGAGAGGAAGTTGCTGACGAGAGTCTTGAAACCAGATCAAATGTCATTACATCCATTTCATCTTCCACCGAGAAATTATATTCCTTGCTTTCGAAATAAACCTTAGGCTCCAGCAGGTCATTCATGCTGTCGTTGCAAGCGCCCAACAATAACGCCATACTACCTACCATCAAATAATAGAATATATGTTTATTCATCATCTTTTTACTGTTTTAGAATTTTATAAGTCCACTTATTCCTGCGGTTTATTTTCCGCTTCGTTTTGTTTCGCTTTCCATTCATTGAAAACCCGCTGATTGATTTGAATAGCCTGACGCATCCATTTATAATTTGGCGTATTGTCATAATCATTATCGAAGCGATAAGCTCCTACTCCACCTTTATAACCTTCTCGCGGCATAGCAGCTGCCTGCTTCAGCAATTGACCTCCATTAGTGGCATACTTTTCAAAGTTCTCTGTGCAGATTATTTTCTTAGGATCAACGCCATAACCATCAAAACCGGGATTGGAACTACCATAACTTTGTATAATCCAATAATCGACATACTCATCCAATTCATGGGTAAGCCCATAAATATTTCCATCAATACAGATCATTTTATGTCCTTTACCTTCCGGATCGCTTTTCGGGCCAATGTAATTATTCATTTCTTTAACCAAATGAATCAAATGCTTATTCTGACTCAATGTGCCATCCATATCAAACACACCACTACCGATTTCCCAGTCTACATCATAACCGTCCCATTCGTTTGCATACAAAGAATCGCACAGAGCTTTGGCAAACTTCGCCAGACATGCATAATGGTTTTCACTTTCAAACTGACCTTCAAATCCCCAATATTTCCAACGGGCTTGTTTCTTCGCCGTTTCCAATTGAGCCGCCGACCAGCCTTCTTCCTCCGCTTGTTTTTCCACTTCGAGGTATACCGAATTTGGTGTCGCACCCTTACCAAGATAAGAAAGCAGACTTACCTGCAACAGTTTCGTTCCTTTCACCTTTTGCACAAACTCTTTATCTGCCTTCTGCTCCGGAGTGATTTCATAACGTCCTGGAGCGCCACTCCACATTGAAACAAAATCCATACTATCGGGCATAGCAGAGAGATATCCTCTTCGATAAGCTCCAGCAGGCGCCCAATTGGAATACCATCCGAAAGCTACGGGACGATTGTAATTCCAAGCAGTCGCCTTATAGGCGCGCAGATTGGCATAATATGCCTCACTCTCCGCATTGTTCATTGTGGCATACCCGCCTATATGGTCTATCTCAATATTCTCCACATCCATGCAAGAAGTTACCATCATGCCTGTCAATGGAATAATATATAACAATTTTCTTAATGATTTCATATTCTTCATCTGTATTAAAATGATACATGTAGGTTATCTCTTACAATCCCACCACAAACGGGTAGAAGACTTATCTTCGCCACCTGCACCGTTATTGAACAACTTCAAGGCTGCTTCATAAATAGCCTTTCCCTCGTTAGTCTGAGAAAAACTGGTGGGATAAATCATACGGCGAATACCGCCCTCAAGAGTTGCGCCTTGCACTGCTCCTTTCAAAGTCTTAATGACATTCAACTTCGGATAACCGGTTCTTCTCCATTCCGTCCACGCTTCCTGTCCGTTAGGAAACAAAGCAATCCACTTCTGAATCATAATTTTTTCCAACTTCTGCTCTGGTGTTCCTTCAAACTTGGCAGTAGTCTCACACGGAGCAGAAAGTGTTTGCCCATACTGATAATGGGAAAAAACATATGCCCGAGGTGACAAATTGGAATTCATATAATCGTCTACAGGATCGGTCACACCATTCTCCTGAAAAGACATATCAATGCCCTGTTTATACCATGAATCCGCACTGCCGAAACCTTCCCACACTAAAGCTGCTTCCGCACGCAAAAAATAAACTTCCGATGCACGCAGCCAATATGTAGGAGTTCCACTTTGAATATTGGGCTTTGAGCAAGATTTGTAGATGTCATTCTGCGCATTGGCATGCCCTGCCGGCACCGCTTGATACGTTTTTCCGTCGAAAGCCTCAACACCATAAGAGGCATTACCATCCATCGGCAAAAAATAAACGCTCAAACGCGGGTCTTCATATCCCATCAGATAAGAAAAGATGGAAGAACCCATACGAGCTTCATTATAGTTGCCTGCCAACCATTCAATGTTGTTGCGGAAAGTCATACCCGCTCCTTGACTCATTTGAGCCGCATCATCCTTAGCCGTCATCACGCCAATAGAATGATTCACTGCTTGAGTAGCATACTTTTTCGCCAGTTCCGCATCAGCGAAGCGGACACGCATAGCCAAACGAAGCATCAGCGAATTGCCGTATTTCACCCATTTGGTAGCATCTCCGGCATATACCGCATCATAAGCACCCATTACATTCACCCCATTTTCCGCCTTTTCTGTTAATTCTTCAATGGCTGAGGTCAATTCTTCAAACATCGCCGTATATACCTCTTTCTCCGAATCGAACGGAATGTTCATTGTAGCGTCCGCCGCATGAGAATAAGGCATCGGACCGAAACTTTCAAGTGTCTTGTGCCAAGCGGAAATCTTCAGAATTTGAGCCAAAGCAAAGACTTCGGGCGTACCATTTTTCTCGGACGCTATTTTCAATTTCTTCCAAGGATCAAGAGCATTGGTATAAGACTGTGTATAGGTCGCTTTTATCCAATTGTCCAACAAATAATAAGTAGTATTGTTACTACCTGCGTTCCAACCGTTACTGTTGTTCTCGCCAAAAAATCCACTCCAATTATCGGCCGACAGATGATAAGCTATTTGATATTCATTGATAACATCTGTATCATCAGCCTGTGTGCCTACGGGAATCACTGTCCGTTGCATAGCTGTAATCAGCCCTCCGACTTCAAAACCATCCATCGCACCTTCTCCGTCGCTCATCTCAAATTGGTTGGTATTGATTTCTTCAAAATTGCATGAGGCAAATAGCGTCATTGCGCATATCACCGCTAATAGTTTAAAATGATTCATTTTTCTCATAATAAAGAAGGTGTATTATAATTTAAATTTAATACCGAAGCCAAAGCTACGAACACTCGGTTGCATAAAATAATCATTACCTTGTCCGTAAGTACTAGTGGAAGGAGTCAGTTCCGGATCGAACGGAGCTTCGCAATACAACATCCAAGGATTGTTGGCTATAAACGAAACTGTAACATCTTTCAACACGTTACCAAACCACTTATTAGGCATAGTATAGCTAAAGGTAAGTTCTTGCAAACGAATATTGGTGGCACTGTATACATAGTAACCGGAAGTTTCATAATTTCCCGTACCTGTCATCTGATAATAAGACTTCGCATCTACCAGACCTTGTCCCTTCAACAATACGCCTCCCGCTTCACGAGCCTCAGCCGAACGTTTGGACACACCGTAACGATCAAGCAATGCCTCTGTAGAAGAGGTCACCACACCACCAAAACGCCCGTTGATTTGGAATCCGAGTCCAAAGCCTTTGTATGTCAACATATTACTCCATCCCAGATTAAAGTCAGGAGAAGTTTTTCCCAAATAAACAGGTTCCCCCTTTTCCATTCCAAAGGTTCCGTCGCTCTTTACCTCAACATATCCCAAGTGGTCTTTCTTTAAGAAGGTGTTGGCATAAATATCGTGGATACTTCCGCCTTCTTTCAAGATGACACGACCACCATCCTTCAAAACCTCCGGAATATTAATCGGTTCATCCATCAAATCCGTATGATAGTTTTCAACCATCTCCTTAATCTCATTTATATTACGAGAGAATGTCAATGTTGAAGAGATTCCTAATCCGAACTTAAACCGATCGGAATAGCTTAATGAAGCCTCCCAACCACGATTTTCCACATTACCGGCCTGCAAATAAATCTGCTTGTATCCGGTATATTCCGGAAGATCACCCAAGAAGGTCTGATTGTATGTATTAGAATGATAGTAGGTTACCTCCGCACTTAATTTATTCCACAACTTCAGACTTAATCCAAATTCGTATGACTTTGTACGCTCTGCCTTGAAATCAGTAAACGGATAGATACCGGTAGGATCTAATGCACCACCCACAATAGGGGTAGTTACCGTACCCGGAGTCAGTCCCGAACGGGATACAGGCGCACCGACTTCCGTATACGAACCGCGAACTTTCAGGTAAGAGATAAATTCGGGCAATTTGACCATCTCGGAAATAATCCCGGACAGACCGATTGAGGGATAGAAGAAAGATTCTTCATCGGTATTCACCAAACGTGAATTCCAGTCATTACGTCCGGTCAGCGTCAAATAAAGCATACTCTTCCAACCAAGTTCCAAATTGGCAAAAACAGCATGATTACGTACACGACTATCACCACCCTTTTCTGAGATACGACCATTAGCCGGATCGATATTAGAAGCCGCAAATTTATTGGGCACTCCCAATAATGTCCCTTTGTATCCTCTCTCCAATGCCCAATAGTTAGAATAGTTCCAACCCGCATTGGCAGAAATACTGAAATCAGCTATATGTTTATTTACGTTCAACATAAAGTCGGCATATTCCTGACGGTCTTCATAGTTATTGTATCCATACAGTCCTTTCTTTCCTTCCGCAAATTTATCGTCGGATGAAGCGTAAATCTTGCGTTCAAACAATACATGTGTGTCATCCATTCTGAAACGGGCTGTCGCATTCAACCAATCGGTAATATTATAAGTCAACCCTACGTTGAACATATAACGACTCTTTTCATTCGTAGCTACATTGCGATAAGCAGTCCAGTAAGGGTTCTGTGAAGCATATACCGGATCTGCCACCGGCCAATACTGAACCGGAAGTTGGCGACTTTCATCGAAATGTTCGAATGACTTAATTCCATTAAAGTCTTCACCACGAGGGAATAAATAGGCGGCCATCACCGGATTCCAATATTGTCCTTGCGATACCATATTCTTGTCTTTCTGTTTCACATACGACGCACCTAAATCGAGTTGTAATTTATCATTAAGGAAAGTTGCCGTATTACGGATTGTGAAATTCAAACGATCATATTCATTATTAGGCACAATACCTTTGGAATTGGTAGAAGAAACAGAAGCAAAAGTCTGATTCGATTTCGTCCCGGTGGTCAACGTTACCGAATTAATAAAGTTTGTTCCGGTATTAAAGAAATCCTTCTTAGGATCATAACTTGTAGGAGTCAACAGTTTCTCACCCCAGCTTTCATACATATCTTTTTTGTTACCATACGTATTTTGAAACTCAGGAGTCATATAAGCTTTGCTGAACTCTGAAGAAGAAGAGAACTGCACTGAAAGTTTTCCTTCTTTTCCTTTTTTAGTGGTAATCAAAATTACACCGTTAGCGGCACTACTACCATACAACGCAGCAGCCGAAGGACCACTCAAAACAGAAAGACTTTCAATATCTTCGGGATTGAAGTCGGCGATTCCTTCTGTTCCGGCCTTACCTTCACCCATAATACCACTGTCGGTATTTCCCATATTGGTATTGAACAAAGGAATACCGTCCACCACATACAAAGCATTGTTATCACCTTCAATAGATTTTGCACCACGCATTACAACACGTGTCGCACCACCAACTCCACTAGCACTTTTGTTAATACTCACTCCGGCTATCTTACCGTTCAGCGAGTTTACGAAGTTAGCATCTTTTACTGTAGTCAGAGCATCTCCCTTGACTTGTTGTACATTGTAAGACAACGCCTTTTCTGCACGTTTGATACCCAATGCCGTCACAACAACTTCATCGAGCACTTCTGTATCCTGCTTCATTACAACCGGATAGAAATCTTTCTTGGAAACAGGAATTATCTGTGCAGCATATCCGATATAAGATACTTTGAGAATAGATTTCTCTGCCGCCTTGATCGTAAAGTTACCATCGAAATCGGTAATCGTACCTGTAGAACTACCATCCACAGATATATTTACTCCAATCAACGGTTCACCGCTTTCATCAGTAACCTTTCCTTTGATATTTTTAAGGGTTTGTGCAACTACAGGCTTCTTTTCAGCTATTATGATGTAGTTACCTTGAATCTGGAATGAAAAGCCCGTCCCTTTTAAGATGGTATCAAGTGCGGTCTCGAGGGATGCATTCTGCAAGTTTAACTGGGCTATTACTTTTCCTTTTAATTCGGAATCACTATAATTTATAGACTTTTTGGACTGTTTTTCCACAGTTTTTAAGGCATCAATGACAGTGATGTTCTTCTGCTGGATAGTTATTTTACTATCATTTTGAGCCAAAGCGAAAGTCTGTATAAGAATAAGACTTAAAAAAGTGAGAAAGACCCGCTTATGAGCTATTTTTTCTGCTATTTTTTCGTAGATTTGTAGCATCTTTAGTATTAGTTAATTGGTTATTATTCTAGGATCATTCAGAATAGCGTCAATATTACGCTAATATTAAAAGAGATTGATTTCATATCCGGGAGGAACGGCCATTCCTTCCGGGTATTTTTTTGCATTACGTATTAAATTTAAAAGGTTCTACAATATATTTATTCTTTACTAGTTACATAGCACTTATTTCCCTTGATAACATAGTTTACATTTCCTACAACTTGCGATATAATCTTCATAACTTCCTCCAGATTCGCCTGTTTGGAGAAGCGGAAACTATATGTATTCTTTTTCAAGCTATGAAGGCTATATACAAAAGCATAAGGAAATTTGCGTTCAAGACTTGTAAAAATATCCTCCAGATACATATTACTAAAAACCAATTCCCCACGTTGCCATGCCGTCACATCATCTATCTCAGGCATCCGCAGATTGTGCGCTTTCGTATGTTTGTCATATACCAACTGTTCATTAGGCTTTAAAATAATATTGGACAGCAAGTTATTGAATTCAACTTTCACACTACCTTCCAGCAAAGTAGCCATCAGTTCGCTATTTTCCGGATAAGCATTTACATTAAATTCAGTACCTAAAGCAGTAACTTGATAATCATTGGCCTTTACAATGAAAGGATGCTTCTTATCCGGTTTCACTTTAAAGTTGGCCTCACCAATCAAATATACGCTTCTAGTCTCTCCTGTAAATTTTTCCGGATATAGTAGTATACTCTTCGAATTCAGCATGACATTTGTACCATCCGGTAATGTAAGTTCACGAATTTCCGCTGTCGGTATATAGCATTCAACTAAATCTTTTTCCGGCCGTTCCTTTTCCAACATCAAATAAATAGAAACGGATGAGACTGCTAACAAGAAAATAGCTGCAGCTCTCCATATAAGTAACTGGTAATTTCTACGTGAAGTGATAGACTGCATTCCCAGATTCTGCCGCATTCGTTGTATTGATTGTTGCATGCCATCAGGCACTTTCTGCTCTCCTGCTTGTTTCCAAAGCTCACGAAGAGCCTCACTCTTTTCATCAACATGCTCCTCATCAGCCAACCACTGTTGCACTTTCTTCTGTGTTCCGGCTGAATAGCTATTATGGCCGAATAATTCTATGAGTTGTTGAATATAATTTTTCATGAATCTTTTTCTTTCTTTTTTGGGCTTTATACACTAAATACAACTACTACATACATACTACTTAAAAATATTAGAGAAAAAAAATAAAAAAGAGGAGTACCTTCTTTAATTCGATCAATGCCAAATAAACCTGATGCTCTATTGTTCGGATAGAAACATCGAGTTTATCAGCTATTTCTTTATGACTTAATCCCCTGAAACGACTAAGTTCGAATATCAACCTCCGACGCTTCGGCATTTTCTCCAGGGTGAGTTGAATAATCATCAACATCTCCTTATAATATACGTTATTCAAGATCTCTTCCTTTTCTGTTAATTCATAAAGAAGAGTCTTCTCTATAACTTCCGACTGATATTCCTGTTCTACCTGTTGATGTTTAAAGATATTCAGAACTATATTTCTAGTCATTATAAAAATATAATTGTCTAGTTCTTTATCATTATCCAGCCACAACTCAGGCTGCAACCAGAGCTTACAGAAAACATCTTGAGCCACATCTTCTGCATCCGCTTCCGATTTTAGCAGCATTTGAGCAAAGTTCTTTACCTTTGGAAAATTTACAGTGAAAAACCTCTGAAACTTTAATTCAATCTGCCTGTCATTATTCTCCATCTCTCTAGTATTTTTCAGTGTTAGCGGTTAAATCAAATATTACATATATTTAGGTCTAAGGAATGATTCAATATAATAT
>NZ_JAJKHN010000189.1:0-2051 GCF_020982715.1 Bacteroides sp. 1_1_30 | reverse complement strand
TGACATGATGGACGGCGTGGATCTGCCGAATGACAGCGGCAACCAGGGCAAATGGCGCATTTGGATGCCTGACGGCACAGTGCGCTGGGTGCAGGGCAAAACATCCAGTGACCAATGGATAACAGGCGTGGCGCATGGCAAGTATATGGACATGGTTCCGGTTGGTAATCTGAACGGATCATCTTCTACCTACTATTCCGATAAGTACTGGATAAGTACTGCCACAGTCCGTGTGGTCTATCGCGGGTACAGCAATGCGAGTGCGAATGGCGGTGTGTCGAATGCGAATGCGAACAGCGATGCTTCGAATACGTATACGCATGTCGGTTCCCGTCTGGCCTTCCGCGGCAAAATCGTCCGGGCGCAAAGCGTTGCAGCGTACAAGGCGATACGCGAGGTGTCGTAATCGCAAAGCGCCAAAGCGTGGAGCGAAGCGACCAAAACGAAAGAACGGGATTCGGATGGTTTCCGAATTCCATTTAAAAGGTATTCAAATACCGGCGAAGCCGGTCGAAAAAATAGAAATTTGAGGTATATGAAAAAGATTATCGCATTTTTGAAAATGAACAACCGTTACAAGCATCTTATCGGTGGTTTGATGGTAGGTCTATTTGGATTTACTCCTTGGACGGCCTTTTATGCTGCGGCCATTGCGGCTTCCTGTCTGGAACTGAAAGATACCCTTCGGGGAAGTCCTTGGGACTGGATTGATTGGGGACTCACCATCGCGGGTGGTGGTATATCCGTCTTATTTTGGCTGATAGTGTAATTCGTTTACCTGTTTTGCCTGTTAAATCAGTAACTTTGCAGCGGTGGAGCTTCCCGATAGTCCGTGTGGTCTATCGCGGGTACAACAATGCGAATGCGAATGGCGGTGTGTCGAATGCGAATGCGAACAACGATGCTTCGAATACGAATACGAATGTCGGTTCCCGTCTGGAAATCTGACGAATCGGCGTACAGCAGCGGGGACGTGTCCCCGAAGCGGTGCCGAGGGGAGCAAGCCACAGCAACAGCACCAGAAAAGGTGGAAAGCTGAAAAATCACGCGTCGGGTGGAGTTTGGTAGGTCACTTGTGATTCGAAGAAGTCGGACCCGGGGAAAGGAAGGCCCTTATCTTCCATGTTTATTAACCGACAGCTGAACAATATGCGCAGGGAAGGACATATCATCGAGGAAATCATCGAATACTCCAACATGTCGGAGGCGTTCGATACCGTACTGCGCGGCTCAAAGCGCAAAAGGTCGAGGCAGGGCCGGTATCTGCTTACCCATAGGGAGAAGATTATCGCCGAACTGGCGGCTTCCATTGCGGACGGCTCATTTCGGCTGGGCGGCTACCATGAGAGGGAAATTGAAGAATACGGTAAAAAACGTATTTTGCAGATCCTGTCCATGAAAGACCGCATCGCTGTGTTTGCCATCATGAACGTGGTGGACCGCCACCTGCAAAAACGTTACATCCGGACAACCGGGGCAAGCATCAAAAGGCGCGGTACTCATGACCTGATGAACTGCATACGTACCGATTTGCAAAAAGACCCGGAAGACACACTTTACGCATACAAGTTTGACATCCGTAGGTTTTACGACAATGCGCGGCAGGACTTTGTTATGTGGTGCTTCCGGAGGGTATTCAAGGACGAAAGGCTGCTGGTTTTGCTGGAGCGTTTTGTAACGTTGTTGCCTGAAGGTATCAGCTTCGGGCTGCGCAGCTCACAAGGAGCAGGAAATCTGCTTCTGTCTGTATTTTTAGACCACTATCTGAAGGATAAGTACGGGGTTCGTTACTATTATCGCTATTGTGACGATGGACTGGTACTCGGTAAATCGAAAGCGGAATTGTGGAAGATTCGTGATGCTGTTCACGGGCAGATGGAGAAAATAGATTTGGAAATCAAGCCTAATGAGCGGGTGTTTCCTGTAGAGGAAGGCATTGATTTTCTCGGCTATGTTATCCGTCCCGACTATGTGAGATTGCGGAAACGTATCAAGCAGAAGTTTGCCCGGAAGATGCACGAGGTAAAATCGAGAAAAAGACGGCGGGAACT
>NZ_JAJKHN010000188.1:0-2067 GCF_020982715.1 Bacteroides sp. 1_1_30 | reverse complement strand
CGACATGGACGAAAAAATGCTTTCACTGGAACAGGAAACTAAAATCAAGGAAAAAGCTCTCAAATTGAAAGAAGAGAGGAAGCTCCGTAAAATTTATCCGATGGTGGTCTTCGGAGACACGACCAACGGCGAGAAAGAGACCTACGTAGTTTATATGTCCGAACCGAACTTTCCACAATTCAGCAAATTCATGGCCGCATCCAAAAAAGACGAGGTCATGGCGATGCGCACACTTGCCCGGGACTGTTTTGTGGATGGTGACAAGGAACTTGTGGATGACGAGTCACTTTTCCTTTTCGGACTTATGGGACAACTTTCCGAACTTATCACCACGCGGCAGAGTCTTCTGGTAAACTTATAGGCCGGTGGGTGGTGACGGACGATCAGCGTATCCGCCAGCGGACTGTCTATATCCGCCACTACTTCCCCGGCGTCAACCTTGACACGATCTCTGACGAGGAGTTCGCCATGTTCTCCGAAGAGGCGCTGTGGCTGCACGAGCAGATGCTTGCCAGCCGCATGCCGTTGCCGGTTTCCATGCCGGAGAGGATACCCTGAACGGCCGCTGTAGTCCTCCGGGGGTACGGCGGCTTCGTTTTACCCCCGCCCTTTCCGGTGACACTGCTCTTTTAATGCGACATTCCCTTCAATCATGGTTCAGGAACAAAACTATCAGGTCAATTATACCATCAACGTCGACGCCTCGCAAGGCACCAGACAGGTCATAGCCTTCGGTGAGGCTGTGGGCAAGCTGGTGCAGGCGAAAGCCTCGCTGTCCCCTGCGGTAAACAACATCAAGACAATGATGGACGAAGTTGACCGTGTCTTCCGTACCAAGAATGGGAAGAAGCGTAGTTTTGACTATCGGCTGACTATTGACACGAGGAGCAGTGAGGAGAAGCTGGAACGTGTCAAGAACCTGCTTACGGACATTGCGGCCCTTTCCAAAGGAATCAGCCTGACCATTAATGCGGGACAGGTACTCGGCAGCAAAAAAATCAAGACCGCCGCTAAAAATCTCTACGAGAAGAAAGCAGCGGAGATTCGCAAGGCCGAAATTGAGAAAAATGCGGCCTCTTCAGTAGGTACGATGGTCGATGCCCAGAAGCGCATAACCAAGGCCATCGGCAAAATCAATTCCGCCCTGGTTTCCGTGGAACGCGGCAGGGAGCTGCAAATCAGGACCGATACAGCGGAAAACCGGCTGCAACGTGTGCTTTCCCTGCTGGAACGTATCAAGGGGGAATCCCGCCTGAGCCTGGGCATGCAGGGTGGAATGTCCGTGAGGAGCTTGTTCCCTTCCATTCCCGTGCCTTATGCCCCGGGAACATTCGTCATGCCGGAAAAGGAACAGAAGAAACTGATGGGGCGTCTTTATGTCCGGCAGCAGCTGCATCGCCAGAAACTTGCACATGCCGAGGAGGTTTTTGCTGCGGACCAGCGTCGCAAGACGGAATCGGCCCGGGCCGCCGCAGAGGAGAAACGGCGTGCCGACGAAGCCCGTATCAGGGAACGGGAACGTAAGGATGCCGCCCGCGAAGCGGAGAAGTTACGCCGGCAGACAGAACAGGCACGCCGGAAAGCCGAAACGGAACAGCGCAAGGCGGAGCAGGCGGCAAGAAAACAGGAACAGCGTAATGCGATACAGGCCGTACGGCTGATGCAGCGGGAACATACCGCTGCCGGGACACTTTACCGTAGCAAGCGACGTGCGGCCATCAACCGTATCCAATACTCGAAGGCACCCTCGCTGAGGAATCTGCCTTTCGCTTCCATGCTGAACGCCTACATGGGCTACAGCCTGGTACGTTCGGAACTGTCTGACGCTGTCGAATATGCCAATATCATGAAGTCGGCCAGATCCATCCTGCGCGTGGCCGACATGGATCTGGGTTCTTTTGAGACCCGCTTCGATGACATGGCCCGCCATGTCCGCAAGATAGGAATCGATACGAAATATACTGCTGTGGAAATCGCCGGCGCCGTCAAGTTCCTTTCCATGGCCGGCATGGATATCGAGACAATCCACAAATCCATCCGGCCGGTCACGAACCTGGCGCTCATCGG
>NZ_JAJKHN010000187.1:0-2068 GCF_020982715.1 Bacteroides sp. 1_1_30 | reverse complement strand
CGACATGGACGAAAAAATACTTTCACTGGAACAGGAAACTAAAATCAAGGAAAAAGCTCTCAAATTGAAAGAAGAGAAGAAGCTCCGTAAAATTTATCCGATGGTTGTCTTCGGAGACACGTCCAACGGCGAGAAAGAGACTTATGTGGCTTATATGTCCGAACCGAACTTTCCACAATTCAGCAAATTCATGGCCGCATCAAAAAAAGACGAGGTCATGGCCATGCGCACACTTGCCCGGGACTGTTTTGTGGATGGCGACAAGGAACTTGTGGATGACGAGTCCCTCTTCCTTTTCGGACTTATGGGACAACTTTCCGAACTTATCACCACGCGGCAGAGTCTCCTGGTAAACTTATAGGCCGGTGGGTGGTGACGGACGAT
The DNA here is from genome assembly GCF_020982715.1 of Bacteroides sp. 1_1_30. NCBI lineage: Bacteria > Pseudomonadati > Bacteroidota > Bacteroidia > Bacteroidales > Bacteroidaceae > Bacteroides > Bacteroides sp. 1_1_30. Next base: position 1,684 of record NZ_JAJKHN010000187.1, on the reverse strand, counting down.
CAGCGTATCCGCCAGCGGACTGTCTATATCCGCCACTACTTCCCCGGCGTCAACTTTGACACGATCTCTGACGAGGAGTTCGCCATGCTCTCCGAAGAGGCGCTGTGGCTGCACGAACAGATGCTTGCCTGCCGCATGCCGTTGCCGGTTTCCATGCCGGAAAGGATACCCTGAACGGCCGTTGTAATCCTCCGGGGTTACGGCGGCTTCGCTTTAAACCCCGCCCTTTCCGGTGACACTACTCTTTTAATGCGACATTCCCTTCAATCATGGCTCAGGAACAAAACTATCAGGTCAATTATACCATCAACGTCGACGCCTCGCAAGGCACCAGACAGGTCATAGCCTTTGGTGAGGCTGTGGGCAAGCTGGTGCAGGCGAAAGCCTCGCTGTCTCCTGCGGTAAACAACATCAAGACAATGATGGACGAAGTTGACCGTGTCTTCCGTACCAAAAATGGGAAGAAGCGTAGTTTTGACTATCGGTTGACCATTGATACGAGGAGCAGTGAGGAGAAGCTGGAACGTGTCAAGAACCTGCTTACGGACATTGCGGCCCTTTCCAAAGGCATCAGCCTGACCATTAATGCGGGACAGGTGCTTGACAGCAAGAAAATCAAAACCGCCGCTAAAAATCTTTACGAGAAGAAAGCTGCGGAGATTCGCAAGGCCGAAATTGAGAAAAATGCGGCCTCTTCAGTAGGTACGATGGTCGACGCCCAGAAGCGCATAACCAAGGCCATCGGCAAAATCAATTCCGCCCTGGTTTCCGTGGAGCGCGGCAGGGAGCTGCAAATCAGGACTGATACGGCGGAAAACCGGCTGCAACGTGTGCTTTCCCTGCTGGAACGTATCAAGGGGGAATCCCGCCCGGGCCTGGGCATGCAGGGTGGAATGTCCGTGGGAAGTTTGTTCCCTTCCGTTCCCGTTCCTTATGCCCCGGGAGTATTCGTCATGCCGGAAAAGGCACAGCAGAAACTGATGGAGCGTCTTTATGCCCGGCAACAGCTGCATCGCCAGAAACTTGCACATGCCGAGGATGTTTTTGCTGCCGACCAGCGTCGCAAGGAGGAATCGGCCCGGACCTCCGCAGAGGAGAAACGGCGTACCGACGAAGCCCGTACCAGGGAACGGGAACGTAAGGATGCCGCCCGCGAAGCGGAGAAGTTACGCAGGCAGACAGAACAGGCACGCCGAAAAGCCGAGACGGAACAGCGCAAGGCGGAACAGGCGGCAAAAAAACAGGAACAGCGTAACGCGATGCAGTCCGTACGGCTGATGCAACGGGAACATACCGCTGCCGGGACACTTTACCGTAGCAAGCGACGTGCGGCCATCAACCGTATCCAATACTCGAAGACACCCTCGCTGAGGAATCTGCCTTTCGCTTCCATGCTGAACGCCTACATGGGCTACAGCCTGGTACGTTCGGAACTGTCCGACGCTGTCGAATATGCCAATATCATGAAGTCGGCCAGATCCATCCTGCGTGTGGCCGACATGGATCTGGGATCTTTTGAGACCCGCTTCGACAACATGGCCCGCCATGTCCGCAAGATAGGAATCGATACGAAATATACTGCTGTGGAGATCGCCGGCGCCGTCAAATTCCTTTCCATGGCCGGCATGGATATCGAGACAATCCACAAATCCATCCGGCCGGTCACGAACCTGGCGCTCATCGG
>NZ_JAJKHN010000186.1:0-2082 GCF_020982715.1 Bacteroides sp. 1_1_30 | reverse complement strand
CCTTGGCGCGGGCCGTTCCCCGACCGATGAGTTTTCTAGAGATAAATAATGCGTGACACAGTTTATTTTACACTACCGAAATAAGCAACCTGCCTGAATACGAAAAACACCCTTCAACATTTGCTGAAGGGTGTTTTTTCATACTTATTCTAATTGGCCAAGCGATACACGGAACCAATCTTGTCGCACATCCTATCCGTATCTTCCCCAACCTTCGGATTGATCAGTTCAGCATAGACTTGTGTGGAAAGAATCGATTTGTGTCCTAATACTTTTTGCAAAGTTTCTAACGGCATGCCTTTCAATATAGCCAAAACTGCAAAGGTATGTCTCCCGATATGAGGGGTGATATTTACATTACAATCACACTTTTTCCCTAAAACCTTAAAACTACTTTTCATGGTTTCATAATCACCGACGGGGAAAACGCAATCAGGAGAATCTTTCTTTTTGTTATCACCCTTATACTTTTCTACAAGTTCAATTGCTATAGGTAATAATTTCACGACGTATGCTACGCCTGTTTTTATACGGTTTCCCATGAGCCATGTGCCACCATCAGAATCTGTATGGATATTCTTATAAGTAATTGCTTTCAGATCTGCGAAGGCGAGGCCTGTGAAGCACATGAAAAGTAGCATGTCACGCATAGCCTGCTGACGTTTATACCTCAATTCTACATGTATAAGCCTCTGCAGTTCTTCTTCAGAGAGAAATGAACGTCTTTTATATCCCGGCTTACATCCAAAACCCGTGAAGGGATGAACTTTTATTAAACCTTTCTCTTGAGCGATATGCATTAGCCATTTCATGGTATTAACACGTCCGAATGCTGTAGAACTGGCCGAGCCGCATGTGCCCAACATCCAATTATAATAGTCTTCAATAAAATCTTTGTCAAGTTCATCAAGTGCAATGTCCTCAACATTCTTTTTGTCTTTCAAAAAAAGCAATGCGCTCTTATAATCGGCTACTAAACCAAGATAGGTGCTTTTTGCCTTTTCCTTGCCTACTTTCTCCTTGTATGACTCAAGCTGTTCCCTGAAAAGCTCCATAAGGGTGTGGGAATCTTCTTTAAAACCGACATAGCGGCTATAGACTTTCTTGGCTGTGACAAAACTGTCATGATCGCATATGTATTGGTAATGCTTGGCAATTTGGGCTTTGGCATTATCAAGTTCCTGGTTTAACATTCTAGCTTCTTCGGATTTCCCTTTAGCCCTATTAGCTTTGGCGTCCCATAAAGAAATAGACACCTCCTTCTTACAGCTAAAGCAAGCTGTGGTCTTGTTGATGGTAATACGTCCCATTACAGGTACTTTACCATTCTTAATCGATTGATTTTTAGTGTAAAACAACACTCTGAATGTACTTCTCATAACTCAACTTTTTTAGTTACAAATTTAATTACTGTTGAGGTATTTGAAGTTATGAAGAATAATGCAATATATTGAAAACTAATGCCTTATATCCGATTAGTAGGCAAATTGGAAGAGGTAACAGATAAGTAACATAACTCACTCCCAAATATGCTCTATTTAGCTTTATTCACCACATCCGATTAAAACATTAGTTTTATAACTATTTGAATTTTAATAGGTTTGCACTATATTTGCGCATCTTGAAAAAACACTTTGTTTCAAAGGTTGAAACAAAGTGTTTCCCTTGTTTGAAACTTTTAGTTTCAAACAAGGTTGAAACTAATTACGAAATAGCTTTACTAATTTTACTCAATGGTGGAATCTGGAGGCTGCAATTTGATTTGATTCACGATGAAGAGCAGGTGAAGGGGTGGCTATTCACCTACAAACAGCTTGTTTATCGGCCATACAGAAGAAAAGTGAAGGAGCTGGAAGAATTGGACGTATTATAGAGAAAGAGCATTGAATGATTTAAAACTGAATAAATCTGAATTCTTCTTTTTTTGTTGGTATCGTAAAAGATTACTATTCAGCAAACTTTTGTAACTTCGGTATGTTTTTCAGGAAAGTATTAAGATATAATAGGTTCTTCGTCAAATTTGGTGGTAAGTTTTTCTCCGCTCATTTAGCTAATTCAGTCAGTGCCTATATTTTCTTATGA
>NZ_JAJKHN010000185.1:0-2160 GCF_020982715.1 Bacteroides sp. 1_1_30 | reverse complement strand
GGAGTAGTGGATGAGAAATTCTTCCTCTTTAGACTGGCTAAGATTTATGCATACCCCCAATGATTATCGGGTGAGCCCAATAAAGAAAATGAGCAGCACTATTACAAAGTTCTTCGCTTCTTTTTTAGCTTATGGGGTAGCTAATAAGAAAAAGCGCTTCTCGGCCATTGGCCGTTTCTCTGAAGGATTGGCACCGGTTAAAGGAAAAATCCAATGGGGATACATTAATAAAGAGTATGACGTTGTCATTCCTCTAATGTATGAACGGGCTTTCTCGTTTAAAGAAGGATTAGGGCTGGTAGTACTTAATTCTCAATACGGATTCATCGACCATACCGGACAAATACGGATTCCGTTTAAATACGCAGCCGCTCACTCGTTTGAGCAAGAATGTGCACGAGTATGTCACGATGGATTATGGGGACTGATTGACAGACAAGGAAACTACATTCTTCCACCGACTTACAGTCAAATGGAGCAATTCGCGGAAGGATTAGCCCTCGTCTCACTACACAACAAAGTAGGATTCATTAATAAGAAAGGAGAAGTTATCATTCCGCTGGAATATGATAACGGATGCTCTTTTTCTGAAGGATTAGCTGCTGTTTGTATTGAAAGCCAGTCGTCCAAGTGGGGATACATAAACAAAGATAATGAAGAAGTACTTCCTTTTAAGTACGATATTGCAGAACCCTTTTATAACAACATAGCTCGAGTGGGTCTCTATGGAAAAAGCATGAAAATCAACAAGCAGGGCAGTGAATGTCTATAAAACAACCACTCTACGCATTTATTCATCTCAACACGCGAAGACATTCTGTTCTAAAACATCCCCTTACGAACAACAACGTAAGGGGATTTTTCGTACTTTCGAACATGTTAAATCTTTAATACGCAACATTATGATTATCGGAGTACCAAAGGAAATCAAAAACAATGAGAACCGTGTAGGCATGACACCTTCGGGAGTGGCTGAAGTGGTAAAACAAGGGCATCGGGTATTTATCCAACATACAGCGGGAATAAATAGCGGTTTTCCGGATGAAGCATATCAAGCTGTCGGCGCACATATCCTGCCAACAATAGAAGATATTTACGCCACTGCCGAGATGATCGTAAAGGTGAAAGAGCCGATAATCACTGAATATAACTTAATAAGAAAAGGACAGTTACTATTCACTTATTTCCATTTTGCTTCCGACAGGGAGTTAACCCTTGCCATGCTCTCCAACAAATCAATATGCCTGGCTTACGAAACTGTAGAAGAAGCAGACCACACATTACCTTTATTAATTCCGATGAGCGAAGTTGCCGGACGTATGTCTATTCAGGAAGGTGCCCGTTTTCTAGAAAAGCCGCAGGGTGGAAAAGGTATTCTTTTGGGAGGTGTGCCAGGTGTTAAACCGGCTAAAGTATTAATTTTAGGTGGCGGAATCGTAGGTAGCAATGCTGCACAAATGGCTGCGGGAATGGGGGCAGACGTCACTATCACAGATATAAATCTGGCACGTTTGCGCTATTTGAGTGAAACACTTCCTAAGAATGTAAAGACATTGTATGCATCCGAACTAAGAATCAGAAAAGAATTGCCGGATGTTGATTTAGTTGTCGGTTCCGTATTGATTCCCGGCGATAAAGCACCACATCTGATTACTAAAGAGATGCTTTCGATGATGCAACCCGGCACAGTATTAGTAGATGTAGCAATTGACCAGGGAGGATGCTTCGAGACTTCTCACCCAACCACCCACAGTGCACCGACCTATATTGTAGACGGAATCGTTCATTATGCAGTAGCTAATATTCCGGGAGCCGTACCTTATACTTCCACTCTTGCACTGACTAATGCTACCCTCCCCTACGTGATCGCTTTAGCAAATAAGGGATGGAAAAAAGCCTGCAAAGATAATCCGGCATTGGCTCTTGGACTGAATATTGTAGAAGGAAAAATCGTTTATAAAGCTGTAGCCGATGTATTTGGTTTGAAATACGAACCTGTCAGCCTATAATAAATGGGAATTTATCGGTTAAATGAGAATTTATCGGTTAGGCTGAAAGCCTTACAATTATATATTTATTGGGGTGCCCTGAAAGGGCTTAATTATATAGCGTAGGGCAACGCCCTACGAAAAAAACACACCAGCCACAAGCCCTGAAAGG
>NZ_JAJKHN010000184.1:0-2494 GCF_020982715.1 Bacteroides sp. 1_1_30 | reverse complement strand
TTGTGTAGGCTAAGCACCCAGCGCCTTATCATATTTCTATGGTAGGTTTCCAAATGCTCGCCCCCGAACCGGACTTACACCTCTCAGCGTATCCGGCTCTCCACTAATTTCAGTCTATCTTTCCGTCATGTATCTTCTTGTGACAACTCCTGCACACGGCAATCGTCTTGCGTTTACGGGCAATCATGTGTCGTTCCCAGCTTTCCTTTCCCTGCAAGTTCTTTAGTTTCCTTACATGGTGCATAACAAGGTCGTCTGTCGCTCCACATAATTCACACTCACGGGCTTTCAGCCTTTCAACAAGGCTTGTCCGCCCCGCAGTATAAATTGTTCGTGGCATAATGTCACATTCCGATTTATAGGTGGGCTTCTTTCGTTTGAAGCCACCGTCGTAAAAGTATCTTTCCTTTACACCAGTTTTAGTCATGTGCGTTACGATAAACCTACCGTTCTTACGATATTTCTTGTTTACCTTACGTGTTCGGCACTTATATTTGCCTGCAAACGTTTTGTACATGCTGTATTCCATGATGTACTTGAAATTATTCAAGGCATGGGCGCAGTTGTTGGCTATGGAGTAGTAATTATAGAACCCCACGATTTCCCGATTATAACTATCAAGGATTTCAAGGTCGTCATTGAATATCAGTCCCGATTTACATTTCGGTTTCCATATTTCCTTTCCGTTACGGTTTGTCAGTTCCAAGACTCCCCAATCGAAAAGTTTTTTACGGACTGTTTCCGTACTGACATTCAAGCAGACCCTTTTACCATAGGTTCTTCTCAATCTACCCCGTTTATCCCGTCTTTGGTCATTGGACTTTCTTACAGTGATTTCATATCCGAGAAACTTGGCCGGTCTTTCCGTGTGAGTGACAAGTGTCTTTTCATCGGACAGCTCCAATGCCAGTCTGTCAGCAAGGAAGTTTTTAATATCTTCTTTTATCTGTTGCGCATCCTGCTTGCTTCCGATAATTCCCACAAGAAAATCATCTGCATATCTTGCATATTTCATTCTTCTGTAATCGGCATCCATTTCTTCGCCGTTGGGATATTTAGCCCGTCCTTGTTCTATTGCTTTCAGTTCAAGGATTAGCTTTGTCCTTTGCCTTTCGTCTTTTACGAACTTCAATCTTCGCACAATACGTTTTCTTGCATTGCCAAAGTCCATACTTTCTCTACTGAATTTTCGTTTCTTCCCTTTGTCGAATTTGGCTGTGTATTCCTTTATATACTTATCCAGCTTGTCAAGGTATATATTAGCCAATATCGGGCTGATGATACCCCCTTGCGGTGTGCCACTGTAAGTATTGTGGAATTGCCAGTCTTCGATATATCCCGCTTTCATAAACTTGCGTATCAATCGGATGAAGCGTTCATCCGCAATACGCTCCAAGAGAATGTTTATCAATACATCATGGTTTATATTATCAAAGAAGCCTTTTATGTCTCCCTCCACAAACCATTTTGCACCATTAAACTCCTTTTGGATATGAGTTAATGCAGTATGACAGCTTCGATTGGGACGGAAACCATGCGAGGTGTATTCAAAATTTCCCTCGTATATGGCTTCCAGTACCATTCTTACTACTTCTTGTATCAACTTGTCATTGAAAGTCGGCACGCCAAGAGGTCTTTTCTTACCGTTTTTCTTCGGTATGTACACCCTCTTTGACGGTTGGGGCTGGTACGTTTCATCTTTTAACGTATCAATCAACTTTTCAATTCGTTTCAGGCTCATGTTGTCAATGGTCTGACCGTCTGAACCTTTAGTCATGTTACCCTCTTTAGCGTAGATACGCTGATAGGCAACGTAGAACATTTCCTCATTGAACAAAATTCTGTAAAGACGTTCAAACTTATAGCTTGCATCCTTACTGTGTTCTGATAGACTGTTTAATACTCTTTCTGGACTTCTCATAATGTCTCTCACATTTTCCGTTAATTGTATTAATAATTAGCTGCTTCCCTTCGCCATGTACAAGGCGTTACCTTGCTCAAACTACTATGGAAGCTCCGTTACCACTCCGAATTTTCATAGGTCGAACCTAATAGCCTTTCGGCACTTCGGGATAGGTAATCCCCGTTTATTACATCGTAACTGTTGGCATGATAGATTGTCGGATACGACTTCCGTCCTTTACTCGCTTACTGCGGTTGTGTCGTGATAAGTTCTTGCTACCTTCATTCCTATACACTGAAGTAGTATCACGATATGGCGATTGATAGTTACCTTACGCCATAGCCTCAAGGGGGACCATTCGGACTATCGTTCAATCAATTCGGACTTTATCCTCATATCTATCTTTTCATCTCGCCATTCAGTCGCAGTTTGGTAACTAACTGACTTATGACTTTTCCGACATGCTACACTCCCTGCTCGGTTAAGTTTTCCCGAAACAGATAAGTCGGCTGATGATAGGTCATTTTCAAAGAACACTTTCCTAATCTCTTGCCAAAGAGATATTTACGATGCAACCTTTACGGGCGCACA
>NZ_JAJKHN010000183.1:0-2500 GCF_020982715.1 Bacteroides sp. 1_1_30 | reverse complement strand
GTGCGCCCAGAATGGTCGCTTAATAAATACTTCTTTAGCAAGAAGTTAGGATTGGGTTCGATATAATCCTATCGTCAATCAGTTTATCCAAAGGGGAAACCCGATGGGGAGTGTAGCATACTGATTAAAGCTCCAAGTCCACTAATAGTCAAGTGGCGACTGAGGAGCAAGACGAAAAGGCATACATAAGGATGAAGCCTTGATTGGTTGAACGATAGTTCGGTGGTACCACATCTTGCAACAACGGAAGACTATTATATATACGTTGTTTCATAGTACTCTGCCTATTTTGAGCGTTAGTGCAGAGCATAAAGAACCGACTATGACACAGCCGCAATAAGCGGACAAGAACGAAAGTCGCATCCGACAGTATGTCGTGCTAATAGTTATTAAGAGAACTAACTGGGGATTACCTAAGTCGGAATGCTGGAATAAACAGCTATAAAGAAAGCTTTTGAATATCCGATATGGTAACGGAACTTCCATAGTAGTCCGAGCAAGGGAAAGCCTTGTACATGGCGAAGGGAAGTAGTCTGTAACTTTAATACAAACAACGGAAAACGTGAGAGACGTATGAGAAATCCAGAGCAAGTATTAAACATTTTAGCTGGACACAGCAACGAGCCTGAGTATAAATACGAAAGGCTCTACCGTATTGTATTCAATGAACAGATGTTCTTTGTCGCTTACCAACGTATGTATGCGAAGCCGGGAAACATGACACCCGGCACAGATGGTAAAACAGAGGATGAAATGAGCATTGATAGGATAAACAAACTCATAGAGAGTATAAAGGATGAGACTTATAATCCCAATCCTGCAAAGAGAATTTACATTCCGAAAAAGAATGGGAAGATGCGTCCGTTAGGAATACCGTCGTTTGAAGACAAACTGGTTCAAGAGGTAGTAAGAATGGTACTTGAAGCCATATATGAGGGACACTTTGAGTGGACATCGCACGGTTTCAGACCAAACCGAAGCTGCCACACGGCACTGAAAAGTCTACAAAACAATTTCAACGGTGCAAAATGGTTCATTGAGGGAGATATAAAAGGCTTCTTTGACAACATAGACCATGATGTGCTGATAGAAATAATGAAAGGTAGAATAGCAGATGACAGATTTCTTCGTCTGATACGGAAATTCCTCAATGCGGGGTATATGGAAGAGTGGCAATTCAACAAGACTTATTCAGGGACACCGCAAGGTGGTATCATAAGCCCTATTTTGGCAAATATATACCTTGACAAGTTCGATAAGTACATGAATGAATATGCCAACAAATTCAATAAAGGGACAGTAAGAAGCCGCAACAAGGATATTTGCAAACTCAACAGCAGAGTACACTACCTAAAACGTAGGATAAACGAAGTGAAGGATGCAAACGAAAGAACAAGAATGGTAGAAGAACTGCACGAAAAGCAGAAGCGGATACTAACAATGCCGAGTGGCAACGATATGGATAGAAATTTTCGCAGGCTGAGATATGTGCGCTACGCCGATGATTTCCTAATCGGGGTTATCGGAACGAAAAACGAATGTGAGACAATCAAAGCTGACATCACTAAGTTTATGCGGGAAAAGTTAAGGCTGGAGATGTCACAGGAAAAGACTTTGATTACAAACGCACAAGACAGCGCAAAATTTTTGGGTTACGAAATATATGTCCGTAAAGACTATGCCACAAAGAGAAACAGTAACGGAACAGTGCGCAGACACTTCAACGGGAATGTGATACTGCACGTTTCAAGAGAAGCAATCAAGAATAAACTGCTCAGCCTCGAAGCCATGAAAGTTGTCACCAAACACGGCAAGGAAACATGGGTGTCAAAAGGCAGGACTTATATGATTGACAATGAAGCGCACGAGATTGTATCTCAGTTTAATACCGAAATACGAGGGTTCTACAACTATTACTCAATAGCAAACAATGCATCGGCTTTGGGACGCTCTTTCGGCTGTATTATGAAGTTCTCCATGTACAAAACTCTTGCTCAAAAGCTGAATATGTCAGTGAGAAAAGTCATTGAAACATATCGCAAGGATAATCTCTTTGCCGTGCCTTTTGTAAACAAGAGAGGAGAAACCAAGTACAGGGTATTCTACAATGAGGGTTACGCCCGTAAAACGGATTGTGAAACAGCCCCAAGTGACAATCTGCCGTATATGTTCAAAACGCCATCGTTGAGTCTGATAGAAAGGCTTACAACAAAAAAGTGCGAACTATGTGGCAAGCACGGAGAAGTGGTAATGCACCATGTCCGCACTCTCAAAGAGTTAAAAGGTAAAAATGACTGGGAACGCAAAATGCTCTATATGCACAGAAAGACTTTGGTCGTATGTGCGGAGTGTAACGCAAAAATCCAGAGCTGTGATAAGTAAAAATGATGTTACAGATGGAGAGCCGTATACATGGAGACGTGTAAGTACGGTTCGGGGGCAGGTAAACGAAAACCTACCGCTGTAAAGCGGAAAGGCGTTGTTTGCCGAGCCTACAGAT
>NZ_JAJKHN010000182.1:0-2539 GCF_020982715.1 Bacteroides sp. 1_1_30 | reverse complement strand
TCGATGAGCGAGAGTTCCGGCATTTCCTGTGCAATCTGTTCCATGATTGCGATAAAAATTTCGTCCATATCGTTATTCGTTTAAAATGTTGGTAATTTCCTGATCCACTTTCTCCCGTATGCGGCTGTTCAATTCTTCACTATCGCCCATGAACTGGCGCTGCGGGATGCGGATGTGCAGTTTCTTTTTCCTGGTAAGCGCCATGTTCCTCCAGAACTGTGCCTGCGGATTCAGTTCCTTCGGGTTGGAACGCCGTTTAACGCGTTTCTTTTGCCCTGTGCCGGCTTTTCTTCTTTTTCCCGAAGCCTTGTAGAACCTGGCCCATGCAAAGCGTCTCATGCGGTCTGTGACGGTGACATCGATTTCGCCGCCCCAGTTGTGGATGGGCGCATAGACCACTTCGTTGAACACCCTTACCCGGTAGTCGGCAGGGGTGTACCCAACCGATTTGAACAGATGCTTCCTGCCGGAGAGAAGGGTACCGTAATTGCTGGCGGCATCGGTACCCCCCGAGGACAGCCGTTTGGCTTTTGGCCAGGGGTGAAGACCGCCATTGACAAATCCACTCTGTCGGAAATTCTCCTGAAAGTGGTCTTTGGCCATACGTCCTACCATGACCGGCATTTTGCGCCGCATGAGCGTCTCCAGCTGTTTACGTTTGGATTTTATCAAGTTATCAAAATCTTTCAAGTCCATTGTGATACCGTTTTAAAATAAATCACTATATTTGCAGCAGCTCCATAAGGAGTTAGCGTGTGCTGCGGCACGTCGCATCGCAGGGAAGTCTGTTTGCAGGCTTCCCTGTTGTCTTTTTAGTAGTAGAACTTACCATCCTTATAGAACAACCTGATTTCCCCTTTTTCATAAATCCATACTTCATCGATGTTTTGATTAGGCAAATTCCGTCTTGCCATGATAGCCCTTCTTATAAAACGGTCAGAACAGCCTTTTGTATTCTTGATTACAATTCTGGAAGATTGCTCCAGCCCGTGAGAAATCATGCTTTTTACTTTTCTTTTGTTCCATGGCTTGATGAAGCCTTCAAATTCGTAAAACAAGCCATCCACTTCAAAATCCGGGCATTTTCTGTAATATCTGGTATCTATCAAGTTTGCGTAGATACGTTGGTAATCATCCGACAGATAGTGCAAGCGTGGTGTCATTTTGACTTGATGCCCCATTCTTGCCAATTGGAGGCAGATACGTTTCATATCCTTGTAATCGGCCTTATCCTTATCAACCTTCGGATGTACATAAAGTACACCGCCGTTGGAGAATGATTTTTCAAGTTTAAACCCGTTTTGTGCCATCCGTTCCATACATGCCTTGATGTATGGGCAGTCGTAGCAATCCTTTGCCCGATTGCTGAAGATGTGTTTCAGCCGGTCCTTGAAGCCCGGTTTATAGAAAGCACAGTGCCTGCAGTCGTTCGGGAAATAAGGATGGGAATCGGCAAAGAGGATGCCGTCCGTTCCCGGGTTGTTATCCAGCCCCGGTTGCGGTTTGCTATTATCGTCCTCATCCGGCAGTTGCGTCGGTTCCTCGTCGGTGGCCGTGAGGTCGCACTTGCAGTTCCATCGGTCGCCCGGCCGGTGTATGCTCCAGAACGGGTCGTCGATGGGCCGTATGGTATTCCAATACGGCCGATGATCAGCACCCGGGTGCAGGGAGGTGGACGGCATCCATTTGAGGTTGGGCAAGACATCGCGTTCGCGGAGGAACTGCTGCCAGTCGGCCGCCTGATGTGCCCTCAGCACCGCCGTGTCATATTCCGTCTGCAGCCAATGCCGCACCTGGTGAGATGCGATGGGTGTGACCTCCTGCACCCATTTCTCGAATGGCTTTAGAGTGCCGTTCGAATCCAATAATAACCGTGCCATATCGCGCTGCATGCGGTGAACCTTGAATGCCGTAAAGACCTCGTTGTTGGTTTGCAGCTGCTGCAGGAATCCGTCCACTTGCTTCCCCTCAGACTGTGCAACCCCATCGGCAGCAGCATCGTCCAGTATGCGGCAGATTTCGTGAAACAGATTCGGCTCGATTTCGCCCTCCACGTCCATTTTCTGACTGTAGATGTGCTGCAGTGCCTTGGCCAACACGTCGTTGCTGAAACTGAACGAAGTCTGTACCTCTTCCCCTTTGTTTTGGTAGAGGTCGTTCATTACCAGTCTAAAGCTGCCCCGTCTGCCGGGGCTTTCACGAAAAAACCTTTGAGCCAGTTCCGGAAGTTTCTTTCCTGTTTCGGTGTCGGTTCATCATCCCGTCCCTTATTCGCTGGTTCCGGTTCCTTATTCGGGGTTTGAATCTGGGCAGCCTGTGCAGCCTCCCTTTGTTCAGCCTTCAGCTGCTCGTAGTTGGCCGGTTTGTCGATACCGAATTCCTCATAGAGATAGTCGTCGTCGATGGGGATGTTGAAGTTCTTTTTCAGTTGCGTAAGGATGGATATTTTGGTACCGGCATCCGTTTCTTTCGGTTCCGGAAAGCAGAATGTCCCCCCTTCAGTATTGATGCCCATGCGCAGCAGAATATCCGTCATGTC
>NZ_JAJKHN010000181.1:0-2896 GCF_020982715.1 Bacteroides sp. 1_1_30 | reverse complement strand
TCGATGAGCGAGAGTTCCGGCATTTCCTGTGCAATCTGTTCCATGATTGCGATAAAAATTTCGTCCATATCGTTATTGGTTTAAAATGTTGGTAATTTCCTGGTCCACCTTTTCCCGGATACGCCGGTTCAATTCTTCGCTTTCGCCCATGAACTGGCGCTGCGGGATGCGGATGTGCAGTTTCTTTTTTTGGGTAAGCGCCATGTTCCTCCAGAACTGTGCCTGCGGATTCAGTTCCTTCGGCTTGGAACGTCGTTTGACGCGTTTCTTTTGCCCTGTGCCGGCTTTTTTTCTTTTTCCCGAAGCCTTGTAGAACTTGGCCCATGCAAAGCGCCTCATGCGGTCTGTGACGGTGACATCGATTTCCCCGCCCCAGTTGTTGATGGGTGCATAGACCACCTCGTTGAATACCCTTACCCGGTAGTCTGCAGGTGTATATCCGACCGATTTGAACAGATGCTTCCTACTGGAGAGCAGCGTGCCGTAGTTGCTGGCGGCATCGGAACCTCCCGAGGACAGCCGTTTGGCTTTGGGCCAAGGGTGAAGACCGCCATTGACAAATCCACCCTGCCGGAAGTTGTCCTGAAAATGGTCTTTGGCCATTCGTCCTACCATGACCGGCATTTTGCGTCGCATCATGCTATCTAGTCTGTCACGTTTCCGCTTTATCAGTTCTGCAAAATCTTTTATGTCCATAATCATCAGTAATTCAAGAATAATTTATAACTTTGCAACCAAGGCTTTCAATATGCCTTTTATGCGTTATGAATATACCGGAACAAGTAAAGAACGAGGCGCGTACGCTTATTGAGCAATACGGTGACACCTTCGAATACCTTGGTATTTATGAAGGCCAGGAAGCCTATGTGTTCAAGTTTCCGGAAGACTCCTGTACCGGTTATCCTTTCGTCTATCTGTATGACGGTAAAGACGCGACCGAAATAACCGGTCCGTTATCCCTTGACGTTATCGATTCATGTATCGAAAATATCGAGGAAGGAGACATCGAATAATTTATTGTCAATTCTCAGGACTCCCCTGCAGCTGTGGGAAGTCGCAGCTCCTATTTCACATAAATATTTCACATCTTTCCATTCCATTCCGGAACCGGCAGAATTGTCGCTTTGGGGTTCTATGTACCTTAGTTCGCCGTCTGCGAACCGTTGCAGGATTGTAGCATGCCCGCCCCCGCTTTTCCAGCCGATACTCAATTCATACACGCCTTCTTCCTTACATACCTCATTGAAATACTCCATGTACCTTTTAGGGGTCATTTTCAGATACCCTTTGTGCGCAAGCCAGCTGTTTATACTTATATGTTGCGCCGGAGTACCGTCGGTGTTTTTCCAGACTTCAAAAGCACGTCCATTACTCAGGTATTCAAGTTTAGACCCTGCGACATTGCCTTTGGCGGTAATATCCCATCCACGTAATCGTAAAGCGTATGCCGGTGCGCAAGTCTGGCAGTTGATACTGTATGGAGTATCCCGTTTTTTATCGTAATCGCTGTTCTTCCGGTATCTGTTTCCCCTTTTATCACGATATATCCCGTTAGGATCAGGAATATACTCGTCCACGTGTTTGGGATTCGCATTCTGTTTATCCGCCTTATCCACATCCATAGGTTTTCCTTTTTTGATTTTAAGAGCCTTTTCCATTTCGAGGTTGTTCCGGGCAATGGCCATTTTTTCCTCCCCGGTAAGGTAGTCCGGCATTTCCGCAATCATCTCGTCAATACGGGCCATAAGTTTATCCACAGCTTTTTGGGCACCTTTGTGGGCCTCTGCCTGATATGGATGATTGTCGGAAAACAGTTTGCCGTCCGTTCCCGGATTGTTATCCAGTCCGGGCTGGGGCTTGTTCTTGTCGTCTTCGTCCGGAAGTGGTGTCGGCTCCTCGTCGGTGGCAGTGAGGTCGCATTTGCAGTTCCACCGGTCGCCCGGTCGGTGGATGTTCCAGAACGTGTCATCAATCGGCCGGATGGTATTCCAGAACGGGCGGTGGTCAGCCCCCGGATGAATGGAGGTGGACGGTAGCCATTTGAGGTTGGGCAGAATATCGCGTTCGCGCAGGAACTGTTGCCAGTCAGCCGCCTGATGCGCCCGGATGACCGCCGTATCATACTCCGTCCGCAGCCAGTGACGAACCTGATGGGAAGCAATGGGCAAGACTTCCTGTACCCATTTGTCGAACGGTTTTAAAATGCCGTTTGAATCCAATAAAAGTCGTGCCATGTCATTCTGCATACGATGTACCTTGAATGCCGAGAATACGGCATTGTTCCGGAGTATGGCATTTCTGAAATCCTCGTCCGGAGTAATGGCCTTGGATTTGCTGAACCCTTCCTTTGCCGCCTTGTCCATCTTTGCCCATATTTCATTGAACAGGTTGATTTCGATTTCGGTTGCCGGATGAAAGTCCCTGCTGTATATGTTCAGCAAGGCACGCCTCAGCACCTCTTCGGAGAAGTCAAACTCCATGGAGATGCTGCCATTATCAGCCGCATACAGTCTGTCGACTACCAGTCTAAAGCTGCCCCGTCTGCCGGGGCTTTCACGAAAAAACCTTTGAGCCAGTTCCGGAAGTTTTTTTTCTGTTTCGGTGTCGGTTCATCATCCCGTCCCTTATTCGCTGGCTCCGGCTCCTTCTTCGGGCTTGGAATCTGGTCGGCTTGTTCAGCCGTCTTTTGTTCCGCCTTCAGCTGCTCGTAATTGGCCGGTTTGTCGATACCGAATTCCTCATAGAGATAATCGTCGTCGATGGGGATGTTGAAGTTCTTCTTCAGCTGCGTGAGGATGGATATTTTGGTACCGGCATCTGTTTCTTTCGGTTCCGGAAAGCAGAATGTCCCCCCTTCAGTATTGATGCCCATGCGCAGCAGAATGTCCGTCATGTC
>NZ_JAJKHN010000180.1:0-2925 GCF_020982715.1 Bacteroides sp. 1_1_30 | reverse complement strand
CGTAAGCTTCCTGAAGGTGCCGTGTACCGTGGCAAGAGCGGACAGGCCAACCTGACCGTAGGCAGTGACGGCAAGGGGAACCTTGTGGCCGAAGCCTCGTGTGACAGCCTGCAGCAGCTGGTGCTGTGGTATGAAGAAGAACTGACACGCATCCGAAGCGAGACCAATAGTGAAACTTCGAATGACGTTCAAATGGAAGAAAAACGCCCTCCGAACCGGATACGGGTGTTTGTTACAGGTATATTGGCCGGCTTGTTGGCCGGTGTGTTATTAACCATCAAACTTTATAAACGATGAACAAGAATTTTATGTACGGCATCGGTGCCGTGAAATACAAGGACTTTGTGGTAGGCTATATCGAGAAAGGTTCGTTTGACCTGGGCGGCCAGAAACCCGAAGCCGCGAAGATCGAGGCGGAACAGGTGCCGGGAGCCCCGGTGCTGATTATCCCGCAGAGCAACGGTAGCATTGCCCCTACATTCAACGTAATCCAGATGGACTACAAGAACCTGCATGCCTTGCTGGGCGGCTCGCTGCACTACAAAAAAGAGGACAGCGAGAAGAAGAATCCTGTGGGCTGGACCGCCCCGCAGGCCGCCATCCTGATGCAGGGGCCGTGGGAGCTTTCCCTGGTGTCCGGACAGAGCGTGCTGATACCGAACGGTACGTTGCTTTCCAACCTGGGCGGCAAGCTGACGCTTACGGAAACGGCCAAGATAGAATGCACCCTTGAGGTGGCTATGCCGGAGGACGGTTCGCAGCCCTACGGTGTGTTCAACGCGGATGCCCTGCCCGAAGAATGGAGCCAGCACAAGCTGCCGGCAGCGGGAGCCGCGGCCGCAGCATCGGTCCAAAGTGAAGCGGTCCCGGGTAAGGAGGGCTAACGTATGGATGACCGGCTGAAACAACTGATAGAGATGGAGTGTGCGGACGCGCTGCTTGACAGCGGCGTGTCCGTTCCTCTTAAAAGGTGGAAGCTTCCCTGGCTTAAACGCCCGCTGGAGGTACGTGTGACGATGAAGCGTCCGAGGCTGTGGGGTCAGATTCTGCTGACGCGGGAATACCTGAAGATGGGTGTCAAACCCGATTGGCAACCGAAGGACAAGGCCGAGGAACTGGCCTTCGTGGCGGAACACGGTAAGGCTGTAAGCCGTCTGCTGGCCTATACGGTATGCCGGGGCTATATGTCGAAGCCCGTGGGCATCGGTCTGACGGCGTGGGTGCTGCGGAACTTTGTGGAGTGGCGCTATCTGACGGCTATGTTCCGGACATTCGAGCGTCTGATGGGCACGAAGGATTTTATGCGTATTATCAGCTCGGCGGCGCGGGCGAACCCGATGACCCCGAGACTGAGCCAGGCAAGGAAGGGGAGTTAAGAACCCGGTATGAGGGTTCCCATAGCCCTTTCGGTTTCGTGTGGCAGATAGCATCGGCAACGGGCTGGAGTGTGGACTACATACTGAACGGTGTGAACTGGCAGACGCTGATACTGATGCTGAGCGACGCGCCGCGGTATGTGCGGAAAAGGCAAGGCGGCGGAAACGATGCTCCCAAACCGGAGCGCAGCGCCGAGGATGAAGCGAACGATATAGTAGGATTTTTTCAAAGCAAACTGGAATGAGCAAACCTGTAGAGATTGAATTTTTGATGAAGGACAACCTCACGCCCGGCATGAACAAGGCCGAGCGCGAGGCACTGGAACTGCGTAATACCGTCAGGCTGCTGGAGGCTGAACTGGAGAGGCTGCGCCTTGCCGGGGAAACAGCTTCGCCCAACCTGGACCAGAGTGCCAATATCGCGCAGATCCATGCACTGGAGAAGCAGCTTGAGGAATTGCGCGGCAAGTTGAAGCAGTTGCAGGAGGAATCGGAATCCGTACAGGTCACCCCTGCAGATATACCTAATGCACAGCGGCAGTTGGGTGGCCTGCACAACAGCATCCAGCAGATTGCGCGTGAAATGCCCTCCTTGGCCATGGGACCGCAGATGTTCTTCCTGGCCATATCCAATAACCTGCCGATTTTTACGGACGAACTTGCCCGTGCCCGGAAAGAATACGACGAGTTGCAAAAGTCGGGCAAGAAAGGCACGCCGGTATGGAAACAGGTACTCTCCTCCCTCTTTTCCTGGCAGACGGCTCTCACCACCGGCATCATGCTGCTTGTGATGTACGGTGACGAAATCTGGGAGTGGACGAAGGATTTGTTCAGTGCCAAGAAAGGTGTGGATGAATTCAACATCTCGCTGAAGGAAATGACCGAGATAGAAAAGGACGGCCGTGCCCAGATGGTGCGTACCCGCTTCGAACTGAAATCGGTCATCAATGAAATAAAGAACTTCACCGGAAGCAAGGAACAGGAAAAGGCCAAGGTGGAGGAACTGAACCGCAAGTACGGGGAATCTTTCGGGTATTATAAAACACTTTCCGAGTGGTATGATACCCTTATCCAAAAGAGCGAGGATTATGTGCAATCCCTCTTCCTCCAGGCGAAAGTACAGAATTTAGTAAAAAAAGCGTCAGAGGTTGATGAAAAAATAGCCGAGGCAGAGGCGAAGGATGAGAGTGAATTTGATACCTGGTGGGGGTATGGAGGAAAGGTTGACCGTTTTTTTTCTTCGGATCAATCATATAAACAGAATAATAACGGGCGTTGGAAAAAAAAGGAAGAAATAGACCGGCTTAAAGCAGAGTATAACGGATATATATTAGCGGCGGAGAATTTAACCAAGGAGCGCTTGAAACTGGAACAGGAGTCAGGCATCGGCGGACATGCCGACCCCAAACAGCCCGGAAAGAATCCGGAAGCGGAAGCCAAACAACGGCTTGCCACAGAGCGCAGGCTGGCGCAGGATCTTGCCGCCCTGCAGGCCGAGAACCGGAAGGAAGAGATAGACCGCATGCAAGCCGGTACCGAAAAGAAACTG